>JAVHLO010000064.1:6449-12036 GCA_031082105.1 Planctomycetota bacterium | reverse complement strand
GCGATCATAATCAACAGCAAGAAGTACAACGTGCCGGCTCTCGACGTGCGGCTCGGTCGCGCCGGGAACATGCTGATCCTCGACGACCTGAACGCACCGCTCGTCCTCTATCTCAAGGTGAACGACTACGTGTCGGAGGTAGTAAGCATCGACAGGGCAACGGGGAACTTCCCGCAGGACGTGACGCCCATCGCGGATCCGGTCATCCCGCCGACCCCGACGCTGCCGGTCTACAAGACCCCGGATGAGGCTTTCGCCGCCTGGTGCAAAGCGGTGGTCGACCGCAACGAGACAAACCTCATAACGTGCTACGTCGCGCAGCTTCGCGAGGTGATGGATGCCGACGAGAGCGAGGCCTCGAATGTCATTGTCAGGTATCGCGACAGCGTGAAGGACAGCAAGTACAAGATCACATCTAAGTCGGAATCCGGCGGCGCGGTCGAGTGGAAATGGGAGATACGCGTCAGCGAGCTTCTGTGGACGACGAAGGTGAAGGAGACCATCCGCTTCGTCAAAGAGGATGGAAGCTGGCGGATGAGTTTCGAGTCGAGATACTAGCCCGCATTATTCTCGAACCTTCGGCGAACGCCGACAGTCTGTAGTGGCGCCGTCAGGCGCTCGATTGGACAACGCCTTACGGCGTCACTACGAACTCGAGCGGCATCTCCTTCAACGCATGGCCGGACACGTCGCAAAGGAGCTTCCGAACCCAGTTCGGAATGACAGGCTGTCGTCGCTCTTTTCTGATTCGTGAATAGTGGGGGCCAAACGGTCCGAGTTGAGTCTTCGAGGGCTGTTGGAGCAATGGAGGAATCACATGGCCACGAAAGCAAAAGCGACCCGGCGCGACGTGCTCAAACTCGTCAAGTCCTGCAGTTTCGGTTTTATGTCGACCTGTGACAAGGGCCAGCCGCGGGTTCGGCCGATGACGCCGATCGTTGATGACGACTTCACTTTCTGGATCTGCACGGGCACGAACGACCGCAAGATGCGCCAAGTCAAGCTGAACCCCAGGATTGAGCTTTGCTATATCAACGACAAGTGCGAGCATGTCCGCATGGCCGGCCCGGCGCGCGTCTGGACCTCGCTCGTTACGAGACGCGAACTTTACTCCCGGGCCAAGTGGCTGGCCGACCATTTCAAGACGCCCACCGACCCGCGTTTCGGCCTTCTGAGGTTCAAACCGAAGAAGGCGGAGGTCATGCTGGCCGGCAAGTACGAATACGATACGGTCAGGATCTAAGCTGTCTTTCATGATTTCTTCCGAATCCACAGCACGAGGGTTGTTTGCGACGAGGGAAACACGGATTGGACGGATTTCACAGATTGTCCTCCCGAACCGAAATCCGTGAGATCCGTAGAATCCGTGAAATCCGGTTCTTTCCCTGCGGTCTGCCGACACTCCTTGGAAGTGCTAGTCGGAACAAATTGCGTGGAGTAGCTTGGTTCCGCTCAGTTGTTGCGCGCATGAAAGTACTCGCGTTCTACGGCAGCCCCCGGAAAGGGGGGAACTCCGAAGCGCTGCTTGATGCGTTTCTCAAGGGGTTCGGCTGTCGGTGGCCGGACGGGCCGGGCAGGTCCGATTGGACCCCGGGCGTGCAGTCGTCGATGTCGGAGAAGCCGGACGGCTCCGGCACGGCGATCCTGCTTGACCGCGTGCGCGCGGCCGAGCTTCAATTGAGCGCGTGCCGTGGCTGCCTTGGCTGTCTCAAGACGGGCATGTGCGTCATCGACGACGGCATGACGGAGATGTACCGACGCCTGCTCGCGGCCGACCTGGTTGTCGTCTCATCGCCGATCTTTTTTTACGGGCTTCCTTCGCAGATGAAGGCTGTGATCGACCGCTGTCAGGCGCTGTGGTGCCGCAAGTATTTCTTGAAACAGCAGATGGGAAATGATAGAAAAGGAAAAGCGAGGCGCGGTGTTTTTCTTTCCGTCGCCGGGACCAAGGGGAAGAAGGTGTTTGACGGCGCGCAACTGACCGTGCGCTACTTCTTCGATGCGATTGACGTTGTCTTTTCGGACACGCTGTTCTTCAAGAAGATCGATGCGTGCGGGGCGATACTGGACCATCCCAGCGCGCTGGCAGAGGCTGCGGAGCTCGGTCAGAAAGTCGCGGCGGAAGGGGCGGTCGCTCGAGGATGAGTTCCAGACGCGGGGCGAATCATCGCCCTGATCGCGATTTTGCCATCCTTCACGGAAGGGGGTGATTTGAATGGCATGCGGCAAGAGCCATTGTTGCGGCAAGAAGAAACCCGCTAAGAAGGGAAAGAAGTAGGCGCGGCTACGGCAGCACAGTCCTGCCCTGGTCCGATCGTCGAGTGATCGAGACGGCTTGGAGTGGGGCCGGACTGTGCTGTTCAACTTTCACCTGTACCAGCGGCGCTTCTGCGCTCGTGTCGTCCGTGGTTTGGCGCAGCGCGCTCGTGTGGACAGTGGAGATATCTCCGCCGGAGGCGGGGGAGCCAGGCCGGTCCGGCCATTCGGTCGCAACGCGAAGAGCGTAAGGACGAGAGCACTTCTTGTTTTCGAGTGTTGCCATTGGCGGACCTCTGGCGCGACGCAGTCCGTCGGGGCGAAACAGGGGGGGCGCGCCTGTGCCGGCCGGCATCGTGGCCTGTGGGGTCGACGAGATGGCCGGGGTGTGGATCGGATTTGTGTGGACAGGATGAAAGCGACCGCCAGCGCAGACACTAATGGAAAACGCAGCGCCATGATTGATGTCCTCATCGTCGCCGGTATTCTTGTTGTCTGGGTAGTGCTGATGCGATGGGTGCTTCCTCGCATAGGAGTGCCTACCTGAATGTCCGGCGGTTGTTCTACCGAGTCTCGGGAAGAGGAGAAAGAAGGAAAGCCCGGCAAGTAACGCGGCCGCCCCGTGGTCGCGAGGCGATGATATTGTGTTCGCCGTCCCGCAGGACAGAGTGACCGGACCGGAGTTGCTGAGCCTTGAGGATATTCGGATGGAAGGACTGAAGAAGCTTTTGTTCTTTGTGAACACCGTGTGTGCCCTCGTGCTGACCATTGTGGGCTTTCTGTGGAGCATTAACCTGATAGGCGTCCCGACTTTCGGCCGGGCCGCGGCATGGGCCCACGTGCACATCCTCGCCGACCGCACAGTCGTCGCCGTGGGGTGCGGGATCGTCATTGCGCTTGTCCTGGCTTATCTTGTCTTGATCGGGCTGACGGTGAAATCTGACGGGTTCCTCCGTTCGAAGACGAAGCACGGCGAGATCCGGATCGCTGTCTCGGCCGTCGAAGAGACCCTGTGCAGGGCGGTCAAATCGCTGCCGGACGTGCACGATGCCAAGGTGACTCTGCTGTACAATACCGCGCTGCCCGACAGCGCGATCACGGTGCATATCGATTTCTCGACCTGGGAAAAGGCTTCGTTCAAGGAGACGGGCGAGAAGATCGAAGAGGTGGCGCGGGCGAGGCTGGAGCGGATCGCGGACCTGAGCCAGACGGTTGCGTTCGACATCTACCTCGGTCGCATCGTGGAGAAGGTGGAACCGCGAGTGGATACGAAGCGTGCCGCGAAGGAGGAGCAGAACGTGTTGAAGGAGGTCTTCCGCGGCCTCGAGTACCCGATTGATGCGGAACAGCAAAGATGACCGCGCACGTCTCGGAGATATTTGCGTCGTTCCAGGGCGAAGGACCGTTCGTCGGACAGCGGCAGGTCTTCGTCCGGTTCGCCGGTTGCAATCTCCGGTGCGCCTACTGCGACACACGCCACGCCTGGAAGAAGTCCAGAGTCGTCCCGATCTTTCCGCTCGGGGCGTCGGAACCAATCGCCTCCCTCGCAAACCCACTCTGTGTCGACGCCGTGCTTGGCGCGGTTGACGTGGTCGCGCACGCGGGAGTACAGAGTGGGGCGGACGGGCTCTCCGTCCCGGGCGTAGTCTCACTCACGGGCGGCGAGCCGCTCATGCACGTCGATTTTCTGTCGCGGCTGTTGCCCGCATTGCGGGCGCGAGGGGTCAAGACATACCTCGATACGAACGGCACCCTGCCTGACGCGATGAGACGGCTGGCGAAGATGGTGGACGTGGCGGCGGTTGACATCAAGCTTCCGTCGTCCACGAAAAGCCCTGCCGGGTGGAAGACCGCGGCCGCGTTTGCACGAGCGGTGGGCCGGATCCCGGAGAAGTTCGCCAAGGTCGTGCTGACCGACTGCGTGAATGCCGACGAGCTGGGCCGGCTTGCGAGGCTGCTCGAGAAGACAGGTGTCTACAAATCCATCGTGCTCCAGCCCGTGACCTCATCGCGGCGGGGCGTCCGCCCGCCGTCGGTTCGGCAACTGAACCAGGCTGCGGCGGCGCTGGCTGGCGTCGTCCCGGAAGTACGGGTCATCCCCCAGGTGCACCGGCTTGCCGGCTGGAAGTAGTCCGCCGGCCGTCAGGTTCGGCCCGGCGGCTGCGGTGACCGCGGCCCGGGCCACGACGTTCAATCCGCAATCTGACATCTGCAATCCGAGATTTCTGTGGGTCCTTCCATGCGTCCAGGTTGGTTCGAGAACGAGCAGGAGCAGCGAGTGGACAGGTCCAGGTGGTCGCGTTCGTTCATCGTGATCGTGGCGTTGAACGTAGCGGTCTTTCTCTGGGTGAACTACCTGTCGGTCACATGGGGAGTCGGCCGCGCGGATGCGGGCCGCGCGAGTGGAGCGGACGGGTCGGCGGTTGCGGATCGCGGGCCGGCTGCCGGAAACACCGTGCCGCCCGCAGGCGCGTCTTCAGATGATGCGGGAACCGGATCGACCGGCGATCGTGGGTCGCGCGCGGACGCGGAGAAAGGGGGCGGGTTCGCTCCTGACCCGGCAAGGTCGGTTGCGGCGCCGGCCGGACCGAACATCGGCGCAAGCGCGGCGCCCGGCGGTCCGGGCGCGCCCGTGGACGACGACACGGTTCGGCGCTGGATGGAGGTGCTGGCTCTGTCACCGGAGGATCCTCACGGGAATTTCGCGCCATGGATGCTCTTCACGCACCAGCTTGTACATGACAATCCGTGGTGGTTTCTGATCGGCATGCTGGTCGTGTGGTGGCTCTGCGGGATGCTCGAGCGCGCGTGGCGGTGGCCGAAGGTGGTCGCGTTCTACTTCGTGTGCGGGCTGGGCGTGTGCTTGTGTTCGCTCGCAGTGAATGCCGCGTACGTGGGCGGCTCGTCTGGCGCCTCGCTGGGCATGTTGCTCGCCGTTGCACGCATCTATGGCGACGAACCGCGGATGTTCGGCCGGATAAGGATCATCACTCTCTTCTTCTTCCTGTTGATCCTGATGTTCGCGATCGGGTTGAGCGAAGGTGGCGCATCGGCCGTGGTTGGCTACTGGGCGCAGGCGGGTGGGGCGTTGACCGCGCTCGCGTTTTTGAAGATGGAGCCCGTCATGGGACGCTGGCTCGCCAAGAGCAGGATTCGCGCGCGGCGCCGGGAGCGGATGAGGAAACTCGACACAAACCGGCGCGTGGATGCGCTGCTGGAACGGATCGCCCGTTCAGGCATGGGCAGCCTGAGCTGGTCGGAACGGGCATTTCTCCGCAAGGCAAGCAAGCTCTTCAAGTCGCCGCCGAGGGCGTGAGCGGATTGCGCCCTG
>JAVHLO010000064.1:0-6439 GCA_031082105.1 Planctomycetota bacterium | reverse complement strand
GTCGCAGAGGAGATGCCGAAACGAGTTCGGCATGACAGGGAAGAGCGATATCTCTGCGTAATCTGATCGGTGCGCGACCGCACAAGGGCGGTTCTTTGAAGAAATCTGCTGACGCGCGGCGGCTACCGCGCAAGTATGCACACCGGCATTCCGGTATTGCTCGCGCCCGCGCCTGAATCCGCGTTCACCACAATTATCCCCATCGGTATGCTCGGATCGTAGAGCGAGATGCCCCATTTGCATGCCTCCGAGGCGGAGCGGCCCGCTACGAGCTTGTCGTAGACGGATTTCGACAACACCTGCCTGATGATCGCCTCGCCGACTCCTGTCACGGAGACGGCGCCGCACGGTCCGGCGTATATCCCGCATCCGATGAGCGGCGTGTCGCCCACGCGGCCGGGCAACGCGATGGACGTACCGCCAGTCGAGCTTGACGTGGCGAATATGCCGCGCGAGTCCATCGCCACCGCGCCAACCGTGTCCAGTGAGTAGCTCTTCCACTTGTGCGCGTACTTCGGGAGCCGGCCACTACGCAGCCAGCCCTGCACTCGCGACAACCTTCGAAGCGCCCGTCTTGTGACGGGTGAGTGGTAAGTGAACCCCATCCTGCGCGCGAACTCCGTGGCGCCGGAGCCTGCCAGCAGGATGTGCGGCGATTCGAGCACCTTGCGCGCGACCCGGATCGGGTTCCGCACGCCCTTGATCGTGGCGACCGCGCCGCAGTGGAACTCCGAGTCCATCAATGAAGCGTCCATCTCGATCGTGCCGTCAATGCGGAAGACGGAGCCGGTCCCCGCGTTGAAGCGCGGGTCGTCCTCCATCACGACGACCGCCTCCTCGACCGCGTCGAGGGCGCTGTTCTTCTTGCGGAGCATGCGCATCCCCGTGCGGGCTGCGAGTGTGACAGCGTCGAGGACCTTCTTTGATGAACCCGCTCCGCCATGAGTGACGACGATCCATTTTGGTTTCTTCATGGTTGATTTCCCAATCGAATCCGCTGTGGACGTCAGGAGCATGACGAGGTCGCCGGAAGACAGACTTCTCCACGATGACGACAGCTCAGGTGCTCGGTTTTCCCTAGCCCGCTTTGTTCACGTATCTCCGCAAGAGCGTGACAGACTGTCAAGTTTGTAGCAAGCGACGCAGGCCGCAGCCGGAGTCGCGTCTTCTATCGGCATCCGACGGCACTCCGCTGCGGCTCCGTGCCTTACTACAAACGTCCGTGAATAAGGCGGGTCAGGTGGCCTCAGTTGTTTCCCGTTTCCTGTGACTTGTTCGGCGTCTTCTGTGTCTTCAGTGGTTGCCCGTCTCGAGCCCGAGTTTTGCCAGCCGCTCCCGCGTCGGCACGCCGTCCGCGTCCCAGCCGCGCAGGGCGTAGTATTCGTTCAACATCGGCTCGAGGTCCGGCAACACGCCGGCGGCGCCTCCGTCCGGTCTCGGCTCGCGGAGAGTTCTTTGTGGGAGCGTGTCGTCTTTCCGGCCGGCGCCGCAGGCGACATTGATGAGGCGCTTCAGGTTGAAGAGCCGCTCGCCCGTCAGTAGCAGCGATTCGACCGAGGTCTCCCAGCCGGTCGCCAGCGTCACCCATTCCGCAATCTTGGGGACGTCGACCCCTGCGAAGAGGAGGAACTTGCAGATCCCAAGGGGGTTAAAGACGCTCACGTAGTTCTGCATGTCGAACGTGACCTTGCCCTTGCCGATGTTCGAATGCCGGTCAACGTACTGTGGATACCCAAGCGCGGGCAGCGTGGTTCTTCCGCCGAGGAAATAGCCGAGCGATTCGAGATGGCACGCGCCGCGGTTGGCCGTCGCGTAGTTCACCGCCATGTCGGTATATGCGCGCGGGTCGTGGTATGCCATCTCGAGCCCCTTGACATGGACAGCGCAGTCCTCGAGTCCGAGCGCCCGGGCGGCCTTGCGGACGCCTTGCGAGAGGAGCGTGCCGATCCCATGGCGCGTCGCGATGCGGCGGATGAGCTCAAGAATCGTGTCGCCGCTTCCCCAGCGGAGTTGGAGCCCGTCGGTATCAGCAATGGTGATCTTCCCCTTCTCGAACGCCTCCATCGCGAAGGCGACGACGTTGCTTGTCGAGATGGTGTCGAGTCCCAGCTCATCACAGAGCAGGTTCGCCTGGAACACGATCTCGTAGTTGTCGCTGAGACAATTCGCGCCGAACCCTGCGCAGGCCTCGTATTCCGGCGCGTGGCCGATGTGGTAATTCCCCTCTCCCTTCGGGAGAGGGGACAAGGGTGAGGGAGCCGCGTTGGGATTGTGTTCTCTTCTCGCAATTCTCACGATCTTCCCGCACCCTATCGGGCAGGCGAAGCAGGCGTAGTTGCGCACAAACGAGCGCGGGAGGAAATGCTGGGCCGCGGTCCTGGCTGCGCCTTCCGGCCATGAACCGAGCGACCAGTTTTTGATGGGCAGGTTGCCGAGATGCTCGTGCCGCTCCACCCCGCCCGCGGTGCTGTACTGGCCGAGAGTGGCCGCGGCCTTTCGGATCGCGGCGTTGTCCCTGGCCACCATCTGTCTCAGTCGATCCGGGTCCTTCAATGCCGGCCGGCGTGAGCCGCGTACGGCAATCGCCTTGACACGCTTTGAGCCCATCACCGCCCCGCCTCCGCCGCGGCCGGCAGCGCGCGCGATCGCGCCGTCGAAGGTTATCGAGGCGAACGGCACCAGGTTCTCGCCCGCCGGGCCGATCGCGCACACGATGAAGTCGTCACCGATTTCGCGTTTCACCAGGTCGCTGGTCTCTATCCCCGTCCTGCCCCAAAGGTGCAGCGCAGGCAGGAAACTGACGTGCCCGGCATCAATGACAAGACAGACGGGCTCGCGAGCGGCCCCCGATAGCACGAACCCGTCGATTCCACAGAACTTGAGCCGCGCGGCAAAATGCCCGCCGGCGGTAGATTCGCACCAGAGCCCAGTCAGCGGCGACCTGAAACAGACAGAAAGCTTGCACGCCGTCGGGATGACTGTGCCGGTGAGAAGGCCCGTGAAGAAGATGAGCCTCGATTCGGGCGCGAGGGGGTCCGTTGTCCGCAGTAACTCCGCAAGTCCCTCCATGGAGCCGGCGCTCCAGTCGCTCAGCAACGCCGCGGCCAGGCCGCTGCCCGCATAGAACCGCTCATAGAGCCCGACCGGCAGCTCGCGTTCATGCGTCATGGCGCGGTCAAGATCGATCTCCATGTATCGCTGCCAGAATGGCAGGCCCGTCTTCATGGCATACCCGACAACGGATCTCGCAGAAATGATCATTCCGTGTCATGCCGAACTTGTTTCGGCATCTCATTTACAACCGGACAAGGAGATTCTGTCCGCCTCGGGCGGATCCGCCCGAGGCGGAAACCGAGCTCAGAATGACACATCCCGGGCCTCTCGGCAGAATCATATCAATTCGGCGACCCCATCACAAGGTTCTTGATGCGATACCGAGCGGGCGCCGGTTGCGCAGAAGTTGACACGCGCACCGGTCAGCGCTACAATGTCGCTGTTCCATCGGATTCTGATTGAGAGTGGAGGTTGCATATGAAACGGGTACTGCTTGCAGTGATTGCCCTGAGTTGCATCGTCATCGTGGGCTGCTCGTCCGCCAAGGACGTCATCGGATCGATGCTGAAGTCGAAAGGGTTGACGCGCGAGACTGCGCGGCTCGATGCGCAGATGCTCGACACGCTTGCAGCCTCGCAGGCGCTCATGCCGCCGCACTTCATGCGCTACTGGAAGAACCCGTGGGAGTTTCCGAAGTTCGTCTATTCGCTGACCGCGTCGCAGGCCGAGGCGGTTGTGAAACCCGAAGCGATCTTCGACATGTACGTCATATCGAGTGTGCGCACGGGTCGCAAGGTGAGCGCGCTGCTCCAGTTTGCACCTTCATACGCGCCCAAGACGCAGGAGCCGCTGATCGAGGCGCTCGAAATGCTCTACAAGCGGTGCGGCAATCCGCTGACCGAAGAGGCCAGGGAGGCAGTGCGCAAAGCTGCAGAAGGCGCTCCGGCGGAAGTGCGGCTGCTCGTCGCAAAATTCCTGTTTGCCGCCGCCGAGTCCAAGCACTACCGCGACAGGGCGCTCCGCAAGTACCCGCGTGAGAAGTGGCAGGCGGCGTTCGACTACGCGCTGCACGCCTTCAGGAGCGAATCCGATGAAGCCGGGCAGGAATTCGAAGACGGCGACACGGTCAACTGGGACCTCGGGCAGGCGCTCGATTTCGACGACCTCTATATGGGCGCGGTCGTCAACGTCGTCGCCTTGCTCGATGCGCAGAAGTTCCTGGCCGATCCGGTCAGCGCGAAAAAGCCGCCCGAAGGGCAGGAGCCGAAGAAGATCGACATTTCCAGCGCGCACGTCGCGTTCGACACTCCGCTCGGAAAGGTCGTCTTCGACGGCCGCGCGGAAAACAACGTCTATGCCGGCGGCGAGCACCTCGTCATAATCGACCTCGCGGGCAACGACACGTACGAAGGCGCCGCGGCCGCGAGCTGGAAACTGGAACATCCCGTTTCCGTCGTCGTGGACTGGTCCGGCGACGACAAGTACATCGCCAGCGAGATGGACCCGTCGGCCCTGGACACGAAGGGGCTGAAGGCCGATGGGAAGGCGCCGTCCGCCGCGCCGTGCGCGCAGGGGGCAGGGATCATGGGGTACGGGTTCCTGATCGACAACGGCGGCGACGACACGTTCCTGGCGCTTGACAACGCCCAGGGCGCGGGCTACTTCGGCGTCGGGATGCTCTGGTGCAACGGAGGCAACGACAAGTTCCGTGCGCGTCACTTCGCGCAGGGCGCGGCCGCGTTCGGATTCGCCGACCTGGTGAAGAAGGGCGGCGAGCCCGTTACTGCCGCGTCGACCGCCGCCACGGGGACGCAGACTGGAAACGCGCCCGGCGCCGGGACTGCTTCACCATCCGAGTCGGCAGCAGGAGCTGCCTCCTACAAAGCCGACGGCAAGGACGAATACTATTGCTGGTCGGAGGGGCAAGGGTTCGGCTATGTCGGCGGATACGGATGCCTGCTCGATACGGGCGGGAACGACAAGTACGTTGCCGAGCCGTACAAGCTCTTCAGACCCGGGGTAGGCGGCCACGACAACCTGCGCAACTACAATTTCTGCCAGGGCGCTGGCTGGGGCCAGCGCGGCGATCTCGGCGGAGGCCACTCGATGGCTGGCGGGACCGGCGTGCTCCAGGACCTCGCGGGCGATGATACATACGTGGTCGGCGTCTACGGGCAGGGGACCGGCTACTGGTACGGGACGGGCATCCTTCACGACAGATCGGGCAACGATCGCTACGAGGGTTCGTTCTTCGTCCAGTCGGGCACGGCTCATATGGGATTGACGATGTTGCTGGACGAGGATGGGAACGACGCGTATCACGTGTGGCACGCGATCTCGATCGCCGGAGCTCACGATATCTCGGTCTCGTGGTTCATCGACAAAGGCGGCGACGACAAGTTGTCCGCGTGGGAATGGAAGGATGCGGAGAAGAAGCAGACCCTTGCCGCGACGGGAACAAAGGACCAGGGCGGCGGAGTTCTGCTGGGCTCTGCGATAACGAACTCGGTTGCGGTCTACTTGAACCTGGGCGGGAACGACACGTACGAATTCTATGTGGATTCGAGTTTCGGCTGGTGTCAGCAGCGGGGGACCCCGGGCACGTGGCGGTACGACCTGGCGAACATCGGGCTGTTTGCGGACATCGGCGGGGAGGACTCCTATGTTCTCAAGGGCAACCCCGTGGGCTGGCCTGAGGCGAACAATAACCGCAAATGGTCGCGGATCACCCCGCCGGGACATCCGGAGAAGACCGTCAGTCTTGGCCTCGACGCGGAGAAGGGGACTGTGCTTGAGGCGATCCGCTAGTGCAGACCTCTGTGGCCGTTGTAGGAGGCAGCTCCAGCTGCCGACACGCCGTTTGTCGTTCCCGCGCAAGCGCGAATCCAGGAGCATCGTGCAACGCTCGTGCTCGTGCTCTTGCTCCTGCTCGATTCCCGCCCGGGTGCGGAACCCAGCCGGGTGATGCGAGCCTGTCATTCCCGCGCAAGCGGGAATCCAGAAAGAACAGGCGCATCATGGCGGACCGGCGCTGGGGGCGGTCCGTGGAGCGGACGCGAGGAGGTCTTTTTGGAAGGAGGAGCCATGGACGACGCATTGAAGTGCACGAAGTGCGGTGCCGAGCTGAAAATGGGAGAGGGCGGTGACTCGGTTGCCGGCATGTCCGGCAAGGTGATGGGGGACGAGTACATCGAGAGCTATCTGCTCTGCAAGAAGTGCGGGTTCTACAGCAAGGAGGTTTTTCGCGACCGCTTCTGCAATGAGCCTGAGGTGACTCTCAGCGGACCGTACACGGAGGAACAGGTTAGGAAGGACATGGAGACGGTCCGGCAATGCAAGAACCCGAAGAACGAGCGATGCCGATGCAAAGCGCACAAGAAGTTCT
>JAVHLO010000649.1 GCA_031082105.1 Planctomycetota bacterium | reverse complement strand
CGCCGACAAGGACGCCGCCGCATTCGTGGGCGAGTACAAGCCGGCCACTTCGCTGCTCAATATCAAGAAGCCCGTGACCGTGGGGTCGCTGGTGCTGCCCGACTTCTACACGGAATGCCGATGGCAGCAGGTCGAGGCGCTGCGCCGGTCCATGCAGGTCATCGAGCGCGTCGGCGCGGAGTACGGCAAGCTCTCCGGGCGCGCGTACGGGTTCTACGAGAAATACAAGCTGGACGACGCCGAGGTCGCGCTCGTGGGGCTCGGGTCGGCGATGGGCACGGCCAAGGTAGCCGTCGACACGCTGCGCCAGGCCGGGGTAAAGGCCGGCCTACTCAAGCTGCGTGTCTTCAGACCGTTCCCGGCGGAGCAGCTCAAGGAGGCGCTGAAGAAGGTCCCTGCCGTGGCCGTCCTCGACCGGTCGATATCGTACGGGCTTGAAGGCGGGCCGCTCTTCAACGAGATCCGTTCCGCCATGTACGGATGCTCCGGCTACCTGACGAACTTCATCTACGGGCTTGGCGGCCGCGACGTCTCGCCCGACGACATCAAGAACGCAGTGAAGGCGACCCTCGATGCCTCCAGGGGCAAGGCCAAACTGTCCGTGATGAACACCATCGGGCTGAGGGGCGAGGGCGGAAAGCCTGTGTGCGTGTAGGCGCTTCGGATCGTATCCGCTGCGCCGCGCGACCGAACGTAGTGGAATGTGATGAATTGTTGACATGTAAATTGCCATATGGTATAAGACAACCATCATTTCTTGCGAGGTCTGATTGTGGCAGTTAGTCTGAAGGAACTGAGCAAAAAAGCGGAGGGGCTTTCCAGCGGTCACAGGGCGTGCCCCGGCTGCACCGCGCCGACGGCCATGAGGATGATCCTCAACGCGGCCCAGGCGCCGGTCGTGTGCTGCTTCGCAACGGGTTGCATGGAAGTCAGCACCACCATCTATCCCTATACGTCGTGGAACGTGCCCTACATCCACAACTGTTTCGAGAACTCGGCCGCGACGATGAGCGGCGTCGAGACGGCGTACAGGGCGCTGAAGAAGAGGGGCAAGATATCCGATGACATCAGGTTCATCGCCTGGGGCGGCGATGGAGGCACATACGACATCGGACTCCAATCACTCTCCGGCGCGCTCGAACGCGGCCACCGGATGCTGTACGTCTGCTATGACAACGAGGCGTACATGAACACGGGTATCCAGCGGTCAGGCGCGACCCCGCGCGGCGCCACAACTACCACCGCGCCGGCCGGCGAGGCCAGCTTCGGGAAGCAGCAGAACAAGAAAGACCTCACCGCCATCGCCGCCGCGCACGGCATCCCGTACGCCGCACAGGCCGCCGTCCATGCCTGGCGCGATCTCATGACGAAGGTCCAGAAGGCGCTCGACGTCAACGGCCCGTCGTTCATTAACGTGCTTGCCCCATGCCACAGAGGCTGGCGCATCAAGCCGGAAGACGGCATAAAGATTTCAAAGCTGGCTGCCGAAACTTGTTATTGGCCGCTGTATGAAGTCGAAAATGGTGTTTGGAAGCTCTCTTTCAAGCCGTCCGAGAAGAAACCGCTGGATGAATTCCTCCTTACACAGGGCAGGTTTGGCCATCTGAAGGACCCCAAGCACGCCGGGACCAGGGCGGAGCTGCAGAAATGGGTCGACGACAGGTGGGCTGCGCTGCTCGAACGGACCAAGGGGACGCAGGCGTAGTCGCGGCCGGGCTTCCGATGGTTCTTTGCTTTTGAGTGGTATTCCGTGGTAAACATCACCCAGAAGAGCCCGCACCGGAAGTTCGTGGAATCGCTTTCGCCTGAAGAGCGGATGCTCATCATCCTGCGTGATGAGCTGTAC
>JAVHLO010000648.1 GCA_031082105.1 Planctomycetota bacterium | reverse complement strand
AGCAGCTCACGGCGCACGATCGTGAACGTCACCGCAAACCAACGCGCTATCCCGATCTCGGACTTTCCAGCCGCCATGACTCGCGAATCTCCGACAACGAGGTGTCTACTTCCTGTTGTTCTTCGCGTTCCTGCCGAGAGCAAGTTGCACGCGCAGCGTATCCTTCAGCATCCCAAGCACAGCCCTGTCCTTCTCTCTGGCAGCGGCTTGTTTCGATTCAATGATGTCTTCGAGAGATGCAATCCGGATTGCCGTCCGTCCGACCACCACCGACGTCGCGCGAGAGCGGACGGATTCGAAGGACCTTCGGCTTGACAGGTTGAAGACGAAGTCCACCGGTATCTCAGCGCCGATTGCCCGGATCATCTTCGACATGGGCTCGGCCGGAGCCGCAAGGACAAGGCCCCCCATCAGACCCGCGAACTTCTTGATCTTCTTGCGGGTCAAGTCAGTGTCGCGAACGAAGATGTCCACGTCCTGCGTCATGATCGGAACGCCGTGCAGAATGGCAGCCGTCGCACCGATGACCACGTGGTCGATCTTCGCCTCCTTGAGGCACTCAACGACCCGGCACAGAAATATCTCGTCAAACGACATATGTCCCTTTCCCCACCTGTCTGAGAAAGAGGCGTCTTCCCCTTCCGGGTCTTAACAGACTCCACAGGATCAAATCGATGTCGTGCGGCGAGATGTCCGGCAGCATGCGCGCCACACGTTCCCTGTGGTGCACGATTCGCCTTGCAAGCGCCGCGTTGGACTTTCGCTTCTTGCCGACGGTCACATCAGTCCCTTTCACGCCGCCTTCTCCGCAACGATCCTGACGAAAATCTCTTCCAGTGTGAGCGCCTCGGTGCGCAGCTCCTTGAGGGCCCAGCCGCGCGCGACGATCGCCTTGACGAGCTCACCGCGCGGGTCGGAGTCCGGGCTCGGCTCGATGGTCAACGAGACGGCTCCCGCCTGGAGCTGCCGGAGACTCTCGACGTTCGCGACACCGGGCACACGCGCAAGTTCCGCCGCGATCTGCTGCGACGGGCCGGCCACCACAACCACGATCCTCGCGTTTCTTGCGTGCGCGGCGGAGAGATCTTTGAGGCTCCCCGATGCGACGATCTGGCCGCGATTTATGACGACCGTGTGCGTGCAGATCATCTCAACCTCGGGCAGGATGTGGGTGGACAGGAGAACGGTATGGGCGCCGCCGAGTTCCGAGATCACCTGCCGCGTCTGCCGGATCTGCCCCGGGTCAAGCCCGATCGTCGGCTCATCGAGGATGAGCACTTCCGGCATGGAGACGAGCGCGTCGGCGATCCCGGCCCGCTGGCGATAGCCTTTGGACAGATGGCCGATGACCTTGTTCTTCACGTCGCCGAGCGCGCACTTGTCGAGCGCCTCAGCAACGCGCGCGGTCCGGTCGCGCGCCGGCACGCCCTTGAGCGCGGCGCGATACCTGACGTACTCGGACACGCGCATCTCGGGGTAGAGCGGCACGTTCTCGGGCATGTAGCCGACGCGCCGCCTCACCTCCATCGAGTCGCGCACGCAGTCGAAGCCGCCGACCGTGACGATGCCGGAGCTTGGCGGGAAGAAGCATGCAATGACGCGCATCGCGGTGGTCTTGCCCGCCCCGTTCGGACCGAGAAAGCCCAGTATCTGCCCTTTCGCGACCTCGAACGAGACCTCCTTGAGGGCCTGCAACTTGCCGAACCATTTGGAGAGGCTTTTGACGACTATCATGCGCTTCTTCTCATCTGCAACGCCTTTTGGAGCGTCAAGGCCGCAGCTTTGACCTTGAATCCCAGCGCCAAGCCTACAACCCCCTGAATCTCAAGGCCGCAGCCGCGATCCCGACCGCA
>JAVHLO010000647.1 GCA_031082105.1 Planctomycetota bacterium | reverse complement strand
GGCAATAGGGTGACAAAACTTTAGGGGCAGCGCCGGGCGGATTCGAGTTCGTTTGGGAGACTGGTCATGAGACGAAAGTACGGTCAGATCACGGTTTGGGCGATGTTGGTCCTCTGCCTCGCGGGCTTCTGCGCGCTCCAGGCGCTCGCACAGGACGAGCGGGTCGCGGCGGAAGAGAAGGTCAAGAAGATCAAGAAACTTGCCGCCGAGGCGCGTGAACTGGACTTCATCAAGGACGTGAAGGTCCAGGTCATGGACGCCGATGCCCTGCGCAAGAAGGTCATCGAGATGTTCGAGACCGAGGTCCCGGAGGAGAAGATGGTCGCGTATGAGAAGGTCTTGAAGGCCTTCGGGTTGATACCAAAGAAGACCGGTCTCAAGGACACCATGATAAACATGTACAGCGGGCAGATAGGCGGGTTTTATGACCCCCGCTCGAAGGAGCTCTTCCTGATCGATCGAACCGGCGCGATCCCCGAGGGCATGAACGACCTCAACGAGATGATGTCGAAGCTCATGGAAGGTGTGGCCGGCATGAGCCAGGACGACTTGACGATGGCCCACGAGTTGACCCATGCGCTGCAGGACCAGCACTTTGATCTGTTGACCCTGCCCAGCGACCATCCGGACAACGACGACCTCGGCCTGGCCGTGAAGGCGCTCATCGAGGGCGACGCGACCTACGCCATGTTCCAGCCCCTGGCAAAGAAGATCGGGATGAACCCCATCGACATGGGCGGCGAGTCGATGTTCTCTTCACAGGCCATGGGCGGCGCAATGGACAACGTGCCCGAATTCCTGAGGGAGAACCTCATATTCCCATACGGCGGCGGGGCTTCTTTCGTCGTGCAGGTCAGAAAGAAGGCCAAATGGGCCTCGGTCAACGCGGCCTTCGACGACCTGCCCGCATCGACCGAACAGATACTCCACCCGGAGAAGTACCTCGACTACCGCGACAACCCCACGACCGTTACCCTGCCGAACCTCGCCGAGAAACCGCTCAAGGACTGGAACCACGTGGCCTCGAATGTCGTCGGGGAGTTCAACCTGAGGATCGTCCTCCACGTGAACCACCCGAAGATCAAGAACCGCAAGAAGATCGCCGCCGGCTGGGATGGCGACCGGTACTCGTACTACGAGGCGCCGTCCGGGAACGGGTGCGCCCTCGTGTGGTTGACGACCTGGGACACGCTCGAGGATGCGACCGAGTTCTGGAGCGGCTACACCAGTGTGCTGAAGAAGAAATATCCGAAGAACAAGGTGGTTCTCGAAGGTTCCGGCCGGCCGATCGTCGTGCTGGACTGCGGGGACGACATGCTCGCGTACATTGAGATGAAAGACAAGGACGTGCTCGCGGTGGAGGCGCGCGTGTCTCAAGAACTGCTCGACCGGCTCGCCGCCGAGGCGTGGTCCGGCGCGACCAAGCAGGAACTCGCCAAGGTCGAGCGCGTCGAACCGCCGAAGGAACCCACGAAACCGGCGGCGGAACCGGAAGAGCCCGGCGCGAAGAAGCAGTGCTCTCTGACCCTGAAATTGGGAGGATTCTCGCTTGACGCGAAGGAGCTCGGCGCGAGCTGGCGGCCCGAACTGAGCGGTGGCGGAAAGCTCATCTGTGACGAGCTCGGCGCTGTCGTGCACATGAGCATCGCCGGCGCAGACCCGGAAGACCGCGACACGGAGGAGATGGCCAATTCGGTCGTCGCGAAATGCAGCAAGGCCCTGGAGTCGCCGAAGGCGGGCAAGACCGAGAAGATATCAGTCGGCCGAATGAAGGGGCACAGCACCACGATCGAGGGCATGGCGGGCGGTCTGGGCGCCTTGAAGGGTCGCGTGGTAGTCCTCAAGAACGCCAAG
>JAVHLO010000646.1 GCA_031082105.1 Planctomycetota bacterium | reverse complement strand
CGGGGGTGGAGCCTTGAGGCGGGATTGGGTCTTGAGAAGCGCGCCCTTCTGTTGCTCGCTGATGAAGCCCTTGTCGGCCAGCAAATCGCCAATGCGCGAAACGGCCTTCACTCCCCTGTTGAACAACTCCAACTGAATGTTCAGACACTCCTGAACCTGTTCAACGGTGACGAAGCCGTTCTTCACTGCCAGTTGGCCGAATCGTTTGTCCTCTTCGCGCAATTCGGTGAACTGCTGGAGTCTAAGCAGGATGTCCAGTTTCTCCTGAGTCAGGTAACCGCGCTCGAGCAGGATGGTCCCGAGCGCCATCTCGCACCCGACCTCCGCCAAGTCCCGCTGCGCGCGCAATGCCTCTTGAAGCTGGGCCTCGGACATGTACTTGTTCTTCAGCGCCAGCTTGCCGAGCACCAGATCCCCATCGCCGGCCATTTGTTCCCCCCTGATTCGATCATGCCACAGCAACACCCGACCTACTTGCGTTTCCGTTTGGATTGCCTGACGAGGGCCTTCGACAGTTCGTCTTCCGATACGAATCCGTCTCCATCGGCATCGATGCGGCTGAAGCTGCGCGCGAACTCGGACGGGAGTTCCTCTGCGGAGAGCTTTCCGTCGCCGTCCTTGTCGTTCGCCTTGATCTGCTCCAGCGCTTTCGTTTTCGCCTCTTCCGCGCTGAGTTTCCCCTTGCCGGACTCCGCCGCGGCCGTCTCGGCGGGGCCGGTGAGCGGCACGCCGACGAGCCCAGGTTCAAGCTTGTCAACGCTCAACCCGAACCGTGCAAGGATCGTGGCGGGCACATCGGCGAGCATTCCGCCGTGCGTCACGTCCTTGTCGTTGGTCGCGAGCCATGAATCGGGCGCATTGCTGTGGCTCGATGCGTGCTCGTCGAAACCGTGGTCGGTTGTGACGTAGATAATCGTCTTGTCGTAGAGCTTCTCCTGCTTAAGCCATTCAACGACCTTTCCGAGCCACACGTCGCACGCGACAGCCGCGTCGCGGTACTCCTGGCTGTCCCTGCCGTGCTTGTGGCCGGAGTGGTCGGGGTCGGAAAAATGGAGAAAAGCCAGGAACCTCGGCTCCTTGAACTGGGTGAGGTACTTCAGGCACAGCGGTCCAGTTTCGGTCGCCTCCCGCTGATCGGAATCGAAGACATCAAGGTTCTTTCTCGTGAGGAAGAACGGCTCGCCCTGTGCCTCCACGTCCGGCGAGTCGTCGGCGCCGGGGGCCACCTTTGACTTCTGCTTGTCTTTCTTGGTACTCTCGCCAATCTCGTCCGGCCCGCGTCCGCCCACGTGGGCGATCTTCGCGGTCACCATGAACGTGCGGATCGCTTCCTTGCCGCCAAAGTGCTTCTGTACGCGCTCGAAAATCGTATACCCTTCCGGGATCGGCCGGTAGTCGGAGTTCGAAAACACACCGGTCGTCTCCGGGTCGAGGCCGGTCAACATGGTCGTGTGGCCGGGCTTGGTGACGGTGACGTGCAGGACGACGTCGATCTCTTGCAGCGAGCCCTCGCGGATGAGCGCAGCAAGGTTGGGCAGCTTTTGCTTTGCGAGCAGCTCCCAGACCACCATGCGGTCAAGTCCGTCCCACGAGAAGAGCACGACATTCTGCGGTGGCGAGGGCGGTGTCGTCTCTGCAGGCTGTTGAGGCGGCTGCTCAGGCGGCGTCTCCTGCGCTCGAATGGGAAAGACGCACAGCAAGAAGGCAACCGCGATCATGTAGACGAGCCACGATGTCTTGAGCACTTTCATCCATAACCTCCCGACAGGCACAGTGACTTTCCGACCTGGGGGCGACGGTATGATTGGCGTTTCTAAAGCCAATGCAACTATCTCTGGATTCCCGCTTTTCCGCCACGG
>JAVHLO010000645.1 GCA_031082105.1 Planctomycetota bacterium | reverse complement strand
CTGATAGCCCGGGAGTAGGCCCGCAAGCGCGTGGCCGGTGATGGACGCGGTACCGACGACGAAAATCATGTCTGCGCCGTCCAGGTCTATCGTGCCCGGGAGGCTTGTCGAGATACGCCCCTGCCCGCTGTAGTTTTGGACGAGCGACCCTCTCTCATCAAGCGCCCGCGCCGTGAGAACGAACGTCTCTCCCACGTTGACCGAGATCGGCCCAAAAAGCGCGTAGCCCGCCACCGGCCCGAATACGTACACGGTGGCCTGTCCCTTGATCAAGGGATTCGTAGACAGAGAAGCCGTCAGGACGAAGCTATCCTTCGAACCGGGATAAGTGAGGATGTTGCCTGTGACAAGCGCCTTCCCCTGATTGGCCGGCGTGAACGTCACGACCTTGTTGTCGAAGGTCGTCGTACCGGGGGCGGACGTGGATATGTTCACATTGCCGGTGAAACTGTTGACCACCGCGTCGTTGCTGTCAAGTGCCGTAATCTCCAGGAGAAGGTCCTTACCCAGTTCTCCGTAGATGACCTGAGCCGCGCTTTGGTTCGGCAAGGAGATGCGGAACTTGGAGACTGCGCTCGGCACGTAGACGGAAGTCGCGGCGAACGTGACCGATGGAACAGCGCCCCCCACAACCGTCGCGCCGATCGCGTTCGTGCCCGCCTGCGCGCTCAACGTGTAGGATGGGGAAACGGCGTTGCCATTGGAAACGGTGGTCACCGTGACACTCGCCTGCCCATCGAAGCTCCCTTGCTGGTACTGCTGTCCACCAGTTTGCAGCACCTCGATGCTCCCTACGGGAGTGGCCCCCGCAGCGCCGATTGTACGCCCGCCAACAATGTAGACACCATCCGGCCCACCAACGGCACAATGGGCGTATCTCGGGGTACCCGGTTCTACCGGAAGCGTTTCGATCTGACCGCTGGGCAGCAGATTGAGGACTTCGATCGTACCGGTTGCCTCCACGCCGCCGCCTACCGCAGGCGTCAGTCCGCCAATGAGCATCATAGAAAATGGAAATAGCAACATTGCACACTGCGCGCGCGGCACGGCCAAGTTCCCCGCGCTCTGGAAGGAGTCCGTGTAGCCGTTGAATATCTCCGCATCACCGTGGATTACGCCGTTCGACCCGCCGGCCAACACTACTTGAGGATAGTAGTTCTTGAATATCTTGCCGTCTATCTGGACATCTACGGCGATGTTATGCGCTGTTCGCGCGGCATGATGTTGCCGCGGGTGGATCATGTTCCCCTGTACCCTTGTGAAGGTGTTAGTCGTGAAATCGAACAGCTCCGCGCTACCGTCAGTCGCTCCGCCTGCCAGCAACACTTTGCTCAAGCTGTCGTTGCGACCGGTGGCAGGGTTGTAGATGCTGTAGGGCACGACGGTCGCCGTATGGAATCTCCTGGCGGCGCACATCGGCATGGGCACTTCCGTGAAGGTACCCGTGCCAGGGTTGAAGAGTTCCGCGCTCGGCTCGTCGCAGCCGCCGCAGATGAGCACTGTGCCGGTGGGCAAGGGTGTCACCGTCGCCGTGTGCCCGTAGCGGGACTTCACCATCGGGCCGACAAGAGTGGATGTCTTCGTGGCAGTGTCAAATATCTCGGCGGAGTTCAACGGCACGCCGCTCGCTGGGTCAACGCCACCCGCAATGAGAAATCTGCGAGAACCGGGGATAACCTGTGGAACTTCGGTCAGCGTAAAATCGTACCGTGGGGCTATCATGTTCCCCACGACTGTCGAGGTCTTGGCGGTGAGGTTGACCCTCTCTATTGTCGATTCTACAGTGCCGTTCACGCCGCCGAAGACGTATGCTACGGTCTCGATTCCCTCGATGAGCGCGTAGGACATGCAGAAGTTGGA
>JAVHLO010000644.1 GCA_031082105.1 Planctomycetota bacterium | reverse complement strand
CGGGATAATCGGGATAGTCGGGCGTGAATCGGTCGCAACCCGTCTTGTCAAAGCCACGGAGCGAATGCAGAACCGTGGCGAGCAGTCAACCGGTGTCGCCACTTTCGACGGCTCTTTCTTCCGCAGCTTTGGCGCTGTCGGCTCGGCGGCCCTTGCGTTTCACGGCTACGATGTCGACAAACTCAAGGGAACCATCGGGATCGGACACACAAGATACGCCACGACGGGCGGCGATTCCACCGAAAAACTCGTGCGGAATATCCAGCCGGTCATGTCCGACAGGCCGGCGATGGCGTTGGCCGCCAACGGCGATCTGATAAACATCGATGCGGTCCTCAGCCGCCTGAAGGACATTGGGTTCTCGTTCCAGACCGAGGTGGACTCCAAGGCAATCCAGAATCTGCTCGTCGACCACTATCTCCGGCGCAAGGTCTACAAACAGGAGACGACGGCAGGATACGCGCAGGGGCTCCTCGACTGCGTTGCGGACCTTCATGCAGAGCTCAACGGCGCCTATTCCATCGTCTGCATGACCGATCGCGGCCTGCTGGTGTTCAAGGATCCAAACGGCATCAGGCCGTTGTGCATGGCCACGCGCAAGGCGGGCAACGACGTCGTCGAGTACGCGTTTGCCTCGGAATCGAGCGTGTTCAACTTCTTCGGCGACTACTCGGACATCCGCGAACTCGAGCCGGGCGAGGCGATATTCGTCGACCAAACCACGCTGCGCGTCTACAGTGCCACGTCCGCCCACGGGAACGGGGCTTTCTGTTTCTTCGAATTCATCTATTTCGCTCGGCCCGACTCGAAGTTCCTCGGCAGGGTGGTCGAGGTTGCCCGCAAGGATCTCGGCCGCGTCCTCGCGGAGGAGTACGCGTCCAAGGCGCTTGCGAACAAGTTCAATCTCGTCGTGGGGGTCCCGTCCACGGCGCTGTCGGCGGCGCACGCATTCGCCCAGGCGTTGAAGATGCCCATGGAAAACGCCATCATCAGGGTCGGAAGCAAGCGGAGCTTCCAGGAGACCAGCGACGACCGCAGAAAGAAAGCGATCGACGAGAAATTCATCTTCATAAAGGACATGATCGCGGGAAAGCGGATCGCGCTCATCGACGATTCCAACGTGAGAGGAACCACAGCGAGAAAAATCGTCCAGCGGCTGCTCGACCTTGACGCGAAGGAGGTTCACTACTTCTTCTATTGCCCGCCGATTGTGGGACCGTGCTTTTATGGCATCGATACGCCGGACGAGACCAAGTTGATCGCGTTCAAAAAGAACTCGCAGGAGATTTCCACGTCGATCGGCGCGCACTCGGTCAACTACATATCGGTCGACGGGTTGATTCGTGGACTCAAAATCCCGAGGGAACGCCTGTGTCTGGCATGTATCACGCGCAACTATCCGACCCCTGTCGATGAAGTTGCCTTGCGTGTCAAGCGTAGGAATACGGAGCGGACCGGCCAGTGCCTCGCAGTCAGCGGCGCGGAGGCCCTGACGGAATGAGAAGCAAGGGCGAAGAGGAGAAAAGTGGGTTTGCCAAGGAGATTATGACATGGTGACTCTCTCCCAGGTCGCCAAAGTGGTGGGGCTGGAATTGCCGGTGCTGCGCGATATCTTCAGCGAGAAGCCGGACGTGAGCCACCCGAAAGACCTGCTTGACAAGGTCTACGCCACCGCCCGCGAGATGGGCTACGACTTCAAGAAGCTGAGGATCGGCAAGCGGATGAACGTCCGGAAGGAAGTGCTTGCGGAGCTGACGCAGCAGATCGAAGCCCATCCGGGTTGGAAGCGAAAGGAGATACTGGCCTTTCTGACCAGCGCGCGCGATATGGTTGACCGCGTGCAGCGTCGCAGCTTTGCCGAGG
>JAVHLO010000643.1 GCA_031082105.1 Planctomycetota bacterium | reverse complement strand
GTCGTTCTCGAACGAATTCTCTGCGTTCTCTGCGCCTCCGTGGTGAGATGTTCTCAAGTAGAACAGCAATCCTGTGCCACGAAAGCACGGAGACGCGAAAGAATGTCAAAGGATCGACGCCGATCCCGACGCGATTCTCGGTGTCTCCGTGCTTCTGTGGCCAATTCGTCAGACCATCTGTGAAGGAGAGGAACAATGACGACCGAATTGAAGAAGGGCGTATTCTGGGTTGGCGCGGTCGACTGGGGGCTGCGTCTTTTTCACGGACATGAGCTGTCGACGCACCGCGGCTCGACCTACAACTCGTACCTCATCGTCGACAAGAAGGTTGCGCTCGTCGACGCCGTCTGGGGCCCGTTCACGGCCGAGCTCATCGAGAACATCAAGGAGATCATCGACCCGGCGAAGATCGACATCGTCGTGGCGAACCATTCGGAGAGCGACCACTCTGGCGCGCTGCCAGAGGTGATGCGCCTCGCGCCCAACGCGACGCTCGTCGTCTCCAAACGCGGCGCGGAGAGCATCGAAGGACACTACCACAGGAACTGGAAGTACACGGCGATGAAGACCGGCGACAAGCTCGACCTCGGCGCGAACAGCCTCGTCTTCGTCGAGGCGCCGATGCTCCACTGGCCGGACAGCATGTTCACGTACCTGACCGGCCACAACATCCTCATGCCGAACGACGCCTTCGGCCAGCATTACGCGACCGCGTTCCGGTTCAACGACGAGGTCGACCAGGCAGAGTTGTACGAGGAGGCGCTGAAGTACTACGCGAACATCCTCACGCCTTTCAGCGCGCAGGTCGCCGCGAAAATAAAAGACGTCCTGGCGCTCAACCTGCCGGTCGATATCATCGCGCCGAGCCACGGCGTCATCTGGCGCAAGGACCCGCTCCAGATCGTGCACAGGTACCAGGAGTGGGCCGCGCAGAAGCCGGAACAGAGCGCGGTCATCCTCTACGGGACGATCTGGCAGGGGACGCGGCGGATGGCGGACGCGATCGGCGAGGGGTTCGCGGAGGCCGGCGTGCCGTACAAGATCGTCGACGTCGCAGTGTCCGACCGGAACGACGCGATCACCGACATCTTCCGCGCGCGCACGGTCGTGCTCGGCTCGTCCACGATGAACCAGAACGTCGTCCCGTCGATCCACCCGCTGCTCGGCGAGATCAAGGGGCTGAAGTTCAAGAACAAGATAGGCGCGGCGTTCGGCTGCTACGGCTGGAGCGGCGAATCGGTGAAGTTGCTGGAAGAGCATTTGACCGCGTCCGGAATACCGGTCGCCTGTCCGGGTCTCAAGTGCAAGTGGCAGCCGAGCGCGGAGGAACTCGAGGCGTGTCGCAAGTTCGGCCGCGCGCTCGCGGATGCGACGAAGAAGCCGGGAAGTCCCTCCTAGCGTTTCCTGTCATTCCCGCGCAAGAGGGAATCAAGAGATCCGGGAGCGCCGGCATCCGTGCCGGCCTCTCCGCCCTGTGATCGCCGTGCAAACGAGAATCCGGTCTCCTGTCATTCCCGCGCAAGCGGGAATCCAGGAATCTGGAAGCGCCGGCATCCTTGCCGGCCTTTCCGCCCTGTGATTGAAGTACGAGCGAGACGCCACAACCCCCGGTGATGACATGTTGGGACCGGGACACTGAGTCCACAGGATCCGAAACAAGATTCATGATCTTGACAACACGGAAACCGCCAAGACGCCAGGGAAATGAAGAGAAAACCAGGATTCGCGCGAGTTTCCAGCGTATCCGGTCCTCGATTCGTCTGGGAATGCCGACAGGGACTGAACGAGACTTGCACGAGACTGGTAGTTCTGTGGTCTCGTGAGAGTCTCGTGAAGTCCCTGTTCCGGTATCCGGTCGGATTTCG
>JAVHLO010000642.1 GCA_031082105.1 Planctomycetota bacterium | reverse complement strand
GCCTGCGCTTCCGCCGCTTCAGCCCTGTCTCTTTCGGCCCTTGCCTTGTCGCGCTCGCCGGCGAGCTCTCTCTGGCGGTTCCTGCTTTCCCCGAGACGCCACAGGAGAACGAGCGCCCCGACGAGCAGCACTGCGGCAACGATCGCCCCGATTGCGGCAATACGCCTGACGAGCCTGCGCCGGCCTCGCTGTGCGCGACTGCGAAGGCTCTGCGCGATCTCCGCGCCGGTCTTCGGCCGCGCTGCCGGGTCGCGAGCGAGCAATCCGGCAAGGTCCTCGCGCAACAGCGGGTCCTGGATGTCGCGCGACCAGTCCGCCGTCACCGGCCTGTTCAAATCGCCCGCCGTCATCTGGTAGATCACCGCGCCAAGCGAATACAGATCGCTCTGCGGCGATGCGTGCTTGCCCTCGAGCCGTTCCGGCGCCATGTAGACTATGGTGCCGCTCTCGCTGGCCGAGCCCGTGGTGGCCGCCCACGATCTGGCGCCGCCTGTAAGAGTTATCTGCTGCAACACCGATTCGTCCACAACGCGGCCGACGCCGAAGTCCGAGAGCTTCACCCTCGGCGCGCCAAGCGCGCTCAGTGGTTTCGACTCGTCCACCAGGATATTCTGCGGCTTGACATCCTGGTGGATCACTCCGGCCTTGCCGGCGGCGTCGAGCGCGTCCGCGATCTGCGCGCCGATCTCGCACTTCCCGTCGACCGAAAGCAGGTGCAGCCGGTCGGCGTCGAGCAGCCATTGGCGCAGGCTGCGACCCGGCACGTACTCCATGGCGAGATAGTACGGCGGCGAGTCCAGGAACACGTCGTGGAGCCGGACGATGTTCGGGTGGTCCGGCGATTTCTCCTTCAAGAGGCGGAAGAGGGCGAGCTCGCGCTTCAGCGAGCGGACCTTCTCCTTCATGAAGCAGAATTTGAATACACGGCGCTCCTTTGTCCTCCGGTGCGTGGCGTTCCAGACCTCGCCGAACCCGCCCTTGCCGAGCACGTCGTCAAGGACCCACTCGGTCCCGGGCACGGCCTGGTCGGGCGCGGGTCGCCAACCGAGCTCTTCTTCCGACATCCCGGCGGGGCGTGCCTTCTCCGACGGGCCCGGCGCCGTGAGGCGGCTCTTGCCCTCTTCGCCGACCTCGCAGATCTCGATCGGCTCCTCCACGCCCTTCATCGCGTATTGTCCGTGGCTCAGCCATACGAGGTTCCCGAGCCCTTGCACCGTCCGGCTCCGCAGGACCTGCCGGGCGCTGTCGAAGACCATCCGCGACGTCAGGACCTGGTCTCCCTCGCTGAGCGACATCACACGCGCGGCCGTGTCCACCTGCAGACCGAAGAGGTCGAGCGGTTTCCTCTCGTCTTTCCGCTCTTCGATGACGACCTCACCGAGGTGGATGCCGACCCGCATGGAGATGTTGAAGGTCGGCGTGAACTCCGTGCGAGTCCGGTGCTGGATCCGCAATGCGAACGCCACCGCATCGGATGGGCGCAGAAACAGGCAGAAGAACGAATCGCCGGCGGTCGAGATCTCCTGCGCTTCCGCGAACTCACGCAGCTCCGTACGGACGACCGACGCGTGCGCCTGCATTGCGGCGACGGCTTCGGAATCGCCGCGCGTCTGCTTCAGCTTTGTCGAGCCGACGAGGTCGGTGAAGAGCAGCGTGAGGAGCGACGTGCGGTGCCGCCGGCGGAACTGTTCGACGAGGATGCGGGTCTCCTTGCCCTTGGAGACCTTCGCGGCCTCGGGGACGAGGTCGGGGTGGGCTGCGCTTCGATCGACCCCGGAGGCGCCGGCGTTGTCGACCTGATGTGCTTCTTCAGGATCACACACGGCTTGCTGTTCCTACAGCGGACAATGCTCTGTTTTTCTGTCAAG
>JAVHLO010000641.1 GCA_031082105.1 Planctomycetota bacterium | reverse complement strand
TCCGCCTGCGGCGGAAACCGAGTTCGGAATGACAGGCTGTCGTTGCTCTTGCCTGATTCGTGAGTGGTGCCGGCCAGGAGACCCTCCCCCTTGCCCGGTGGTTTCAAACGGGGGGCTTGAGTACGATGAGGAACCTCGTGGCACAACGTGAAACATACGTGCCGGCAATGGGTTTGTACTCGCTTGCACGGCTGTACGATCCTGCCGTGCGGCTCTTCGTTCGCGAAAGGGCTCTCCGGACGGGGTTGATCGCAAAGGCCAGGATCGCCCCCGCGCATCGCGTTCTCGATCTCGGCTGCGGGACCGCCACACTGACGATCATGATCAAGCGGGCATTTCCGCACGCGGAAGTATTTGGACTCGACGGCGACCCGGAGATACTCGGCGTCGCGAGGAGGAAGGCCGCTGCCGCGCGGCTGGACATCAGGCTGGACGAGGCGCAGGCCGCCGGGATGCCCTATGCGGAGTCGACATTCGACCGCGTGGTCAGCAGCTTCGTGTTTCACCATCTGAGCGGCGACACGCAGCGCCGGGCGTTGCAGGAGGCGCTCCGTGTGTTGAAACCCGGCGGCGAATTGCACGTAGCGGATTTTGCCGTCATGCATGGAGGGCCGGCCAACCTGGCGTCCCACGTGGTCGGCCATTTCTTCGGCGGCCGGCGGCGCGATGTGATCCCGCTCCTGACGATGATGTCCGAGGTCGGATTCGAACGCGTCCAGGACCGAGGGCGATTCCCTACCATCCTGGGGAACGTCGGTTTCTATTCGGGAGCGAAGCCTGGCCCACCGAACTGCGCGTAGAAAACTCTTGTGAAATGCCGGGCTGAATTTCGATTCCGATGAGCTTTGCATGACGCTGCGACCATGAAGATCCTGACCGGAAGACAGGTTGTTGTCTGGGCGATCGTCCTCGCCGTGGTCATCGAGCTGGTTACCGTCACGTTGCGGTTCGGTTTTAAACTGGAGTCGACGCGTGACACCGCGTCGACCGTTGGGGTGCTCACCCATGGCATTCGTATCCATCATGGCTACGTGGGCGTGCTCCTGGTCATCGCTGCGATGCTCTGCGCGCGGGCACTTCCCGTTCTGCACAGGTGGATGCTCGTTGTCGGGATCGCGCTCTTGTGCTCGGACTTGATCCACCATTTCGTGGTTCTTTGGCTGATTGTTGGGAATCCGGAGTTCTACATTGTCTATCCGAAGGGATAGGGAGTCCTGCACCATGTGCACTGAAAGCATTCGATTCCAGAAGAGTAGACTGACGGAGATGCCGACCTTCAAGTCGTATCTCGCATCGCTTTCGTCGCCGATCGATTCGTTTCTGGAGGATCACATATTCGAATCGGAGGCGCATCGGATCCTGTACGAGGACAAGGAGGTCGGGTGCGTTGCCGTTCACAAGGGTACGCTTCTGACCGTCTTTCACGTCGTCGGCGGTGCGCGCCGACTCGGACAGCGAATACTCTTGCAGGCCGTTGCGCACTTCAATGTTCGCTCTGCGTTCGTGCCGACGTGCGATGAGTTCTTTCTCAGCCATGCCGCGGACGCGCATACCTCACTCGACAAGCAAGCGTACTTCTTCATCGAGGGCGATGCGGGCGCAGAACCGGCGGAGACACTCGAAAGTGTCCGATACCGGCCAGCGACGCAGGCGGATGTGGCTGAGATCGTGGCGGCAAGCGGCGACTTTTTGGACAAGCCAGCCGAGATGGCCGCCGATGGCCAGATCCATGTCGGGCATCTTGATGAAGGACTTGTTGCGCTCGGTATCGTGGTGCCGAGCCGGCTGTTCGACCGCCAGGCGAGCATTGGAGTGTTCACGCGCGAATCGCACCGGCGCCGGGGGATCGGCGTGAACACGATCGTGCACA
>JAVHLO010000640.1 GCA_031082105.1 Planctomycetota bacterium | reverse complement strand
ACGACGGCACTCCGCTGCGGCTACGTGCCTTACTACAAACCTTCGTGAATAATCCGGGGTAGCAAGGAGTCGGAATGTCCGTCGATCTCAACAACCTGCGTATTCCCCATGACAGCGCTTCGGGTCAGGGCGCGCCAAGGCGCGCGGGCAGCGGGACCATATTGCTGTTCGCAGCCCTTGGCGCAATCCTCGGCGCGCTGCTCGTGTACTTCTTCTTCCCGCGCCACTCCGGCGAGAAACAGAACGGCCACGAGGCTTCCTCACCATCGTCCGCTTCCGGGATCAAGCCGGGCGACGGCAAGAAGAATTTCACAGCCGGCGGCTGGATCGAGGCGCCGGTCCCCTACCCCATCGAGGTCACCCCGCTCGTCGAAGGACGCGTCGAGGAACTGCGCGTGTGGGAAGGAATGCGGGTCGAGCAAGGCGATGTCCTCGCGCTCCTCTACGACCAGGATTTCAAGAACGAGGTCGCGCGGGCCGAGGCCGCCGTCAAGGCCTGGCAATCGCAACTCGAAAAACTCAAGGCGGGCTACCGCCGCGAGGAAGTCGAGCGCGCGCGGGCCGAGGCGGCAGAGTCCGCCGCAAAACTCGACGTCGCCCGCAAGATCGCCGAAAGGAGCAAGGGACTCCACGAGGCGGGCGCGATGTCGAAGGAACAACTGGAAATCGCGGAGGCCGATGCGAATGCGGCCCTGGCCAGGCACGACGCAGTGGTCCAGACCCTCAAGCTGCTCGAGGCCGGTTCGAGAAAGGAAGACATAGACCTGGCCGCCGCCGAGTTGGCGAAGTCCGAGGCAGAGCTGACCATCGCGCGCACGAAGCTCGGATACGCGACGGTCCGCGCGCCGCGGGCCGGGGTCGTACTCGAACGGTACGTCACCGCCGGCGATTCCGTGTCGCCCGCCAGGTCGCCCCTCGTCAGCCTCTACGACCCGGCCGATATCCAGATGCGCGTCGATGTCAACCAGGCGGATATCGCAAACGTGTTCATGGGTCAAAGCGTCGAAGTCATGACGGAGGCGGAACCGAACAGGAAGTACAGCGGCACCGTCATCCGCATCGAGCCGCTCGCGGACCTGGCAAAGAATACGATCCGGGTGAGGCTGAAGATAAACGACCCCTCTCCCGCCCTTCACCCGGAAATGACGGCCACGGCCCGGTTCGTGTCGGCGGGACAGGTTGAGAACAAGTAGAGACGGTCTCAAAGATGCGCGGTTGGCCCGCACTGTTCGCGCATCAGGGAAAGCGCCCGACAGAACCATGTCTTGTTTGACAAGATGTTTTCACCGCAAAGAACACAAACCGCGAGAGTCAATTGCAGGGCCAAGTTCTTTTCGCTTTGCGCTCTTTGCGGTTGATTTGGTTGCGGCTACGCTGCGCCAGGAGGTCCACGCAACATGATAGAGATCACCGGACTGACCAAGACGTTCCGCCGCGGCGAGGTTGAGATCACCGTACTCAACAACGTGTCGCTGTCGGTGACCAAGGGCGAGCTCGTGTCCCTGATGGGGCCGTCGGGCTCAGGCAAGAGTACGCTACTCAACATCCTGGCGGGTATCGACTCGCCGACGAGCGGAAAGGTCGTCGTGAACGGCGCCGACCTCAACTCGATGAGCGACGACGCGCGCACAGGCTGGCGCGTGCGGAACATCGGGTACGTCTTCCAGTTCTACAATCTGATCCCGGTGCTCACCGCGTACGAGAATGTGGAGCTGCCGCTGCTGAACCTCGGCCTGAGCAGGGCCGACCGGAGGAAACACGTCAAGACAGCGATTGCCGCGGTCGGCGTCGAGCATCGCGAAGAACACTATCCGCGCCAGCTCAGCGGCGGCGAAGAGCAGCGCGTCACGATCGCGCGCGCGATCGCCACGCGCTG
>JAVHLO010000063.1 GCA_031082105.1 Planctomycetota bacterium | reverse complement strand
ACCTTGTTTTTTCGGCGAGGTTCTTCGCCCTCTTGTTCTTCCGTTCTTTCGTCTTTCAGTTCTTTGGTTGCGGCTCTGCTGCGCTGCGGCTTCTCTGTTTTGCCTCCCGCGCTACTTCACGTCGTCCACGTTCGTGCCGAAGACGGTTTCGCGGCTCTTGCTGATGTACTGTCCGAGGTTGTGTTCCTCCGGCCGGACGTTCAGATCCTTCAGCTTGGTGAGCATGACTCGAATCCAGCCGTATTGGTACTTGCTCATCAGCCTGTCGAGCGCGAAGCAGAGTCCTTCAGCCGCCTTCGTGAGCTTCTCGAGGTAGGTGGTCTCCTCCTTGACCTCTTCGACGAGTTCGACGATGACCGTGGACCAATCGGACATCCACTGGTTGAACGCCGCGTGGCTGATCTTGAACGGGTCCAGGTCGCCCGGGCGCCGGGTCGTCCTGGGGACCACCTTTCTGACCGGCCTTTCGGCCCGCAGGTAGAAGATGATGTCCGCGATCCAGAAGAAACGCGTCTTTCTCTCCTCAAACTCGTTCGTCAGGCTTTCAAGGCAGCGCTCCAGCTTCTGCACGGCCTTCTTGCGTTCATCGAGCGCCGCCTCGGTATCGTTGGCGCGCGACATGAACCGCCGTTCGAGGTCCTGGACGAGCGATGGTTTTCTTTGCGCGCCGTGAAACAGCGATGCGATATCCTTGAAATGGCAGAACTCGCAATCTTCCTTGGCGATGAGCGTGGCCGTGCGGCGCCCGCCCGAGAAGTAGCCCATCTCCCCGAGTATCTGCGGTTCGGAGATATCGGGCGAGACGACCGCGCCGCCGACGATCCGCTCGACGACGCCCTTCTGCAGGTAGTAGAATCCGTCGACGACGTCGCCTTCCTTCATGATGATGGCGCCTTTCGGGACTTTCCGCACGAACTGATCAAGGCTCATTGAGATGCGTCCTAGAAGAACAGGTCGCGCTCACCGGCCGCGATCCTATCAAGACGTCGCTTCGTCTCGGTCCGGACTCCCGCCTTCTCGATCCGGCCCAGGTATTCCTCGATGACCTTCATGCCACGACCGAACACGCCGTCAGCCGCAAAATCGTGGAGATACTCGGCGAACGTCAGGAGCGCGTTGGGCCGGCACAGTTTCTTTATCTCGCCGGGTTTCGACAGGCTCATGAACCGCTCGCCGGTCCGGCCGCTCCTGTAGCAGGCGGTGCAGAAACTCGGGACGAGCTTGTCCTTTATCACCTCGCCGATGATGTCGTGAAGCGAGCGCGTATCATGGATGCTGAACTGCGGCTGCGATACTCGCTTGCCGTACCCGCCCGTCGTCGTGACCGATCCGGCGCTCGACTGGGAAATGCCAATCCTGAAAGCCTGTTTTCGTATCTGGGGAGATTCGCGCGTGGAAATGATCATGCCGGTGTACGGCACCGCGAGCCGGAGGACGGCGATGAGCTTGAGGAAGTTCCGGTCCGACACCGGATATTCGGGCCTGAAAGAGACCGACGGCGCCGGACAGAAGCGCGGGACGGAGATCGTATGCGGGCCGACCTTGTGGATTGTATCGAGATGCCGGGCGTGCGCGACGAGCGCGAGCACTTCGTAGCGCCAATCGTAGAGTCCGAAGAGCACGCCGATCCCCACGTCGTCCAGTCCAGCCGACAGGGCGCGGCAATGCGCGGTGAGCTGGCGGTCGTAGTCCGCCTTGGGCCCGTGGTGCAGCCGTTCGTAGGTCGGCCGGTGGTAGGTTTCCTGGAAGAGCTGGTATGTGCCGATGTTCGCGGTCTTCAGGCGCCGGTAGTTCTTCACCGTCGTCGCCGCGATGTTCACGTTCACGCGCCGGATATTGCCTTTCGGGGTCCTGACGGAGTATATTTTCCGGATGACCGCTGACACGTAGTCGACCGTGTTCCTGCGGGGATGTTCGCCGCACTCGAGGAGGATCCGCTTGTGTCCCTGGCCGATGAGAAACTTCACCTGGTCCGCCACTTCCGCGAGCGGAAGCCGGCGGCGGCGCATCTGTCTGTTGCGTGAATGGAAATTACAGTACTCGCAGTCGTTGACACAGTAGTCCGAGACGTACAGCGGCGCAAAAAAAACAAGGCGTTCGCCGTAGATGTCGCGCTTCACGCGGGCGGCGGTGGAAAGGATGCTGCGCTGGAGTCTCGGGCTGTCCGTGTTGACCAGGATGCCTACTTCCTCGACAGAGAGGCCGTTCATCGCCTTCGCCCTTCTCAGCACCTTGCGCACCGACGATTCCGTCGGCCGGGCCGTCCGCGCGAGAATCCGCTGCAGAAGAGGGTCGTCGATGGTGAAATGGTCGTTCAACATGAGGACACGGGCCTTCCATTCAAAACAAGACGAGTCATTATACAAAGTCCGGCGGGCTTGTCAAGAGACTTGTCAAACGACATCTGACATTTGACATGTGACAATTGACATTTGACGTTGGCGCGGCGGTACACGGCAGGATGTCACTGGCCAACGGTCAATTGTCAATGGTCAAATGTCAATTGTCGATTGTCGTTTCCTGCGCGGCCTGGAGCGACGCCTCGACCTGCTTGTGATTTGGCGGTTTTTGCGGCTCGGCCTACTTCGTGATCTGCTGGAAATCGTGCGACTCGCCGAGCACGACGATCACGTCGCCTTTCTCCAGTACGGTGTTGGCCGGCGGGCTGTACATTATGCTGGTCTCCCGTTGGCCCGGTCTCATGATCGCGACGACCAGCAGGCCGTGCTTGTCTTTGAGAGGCACCTCGGAGAGCTTCTTGCCGAGGAACGGCGATTCGGCAGTGACGTTGATCTCCTCGAACCGGACCGTGTGAGATGTCTGCCTGAGCATGTTGTCGAGGAATTTGACGACGGACGGCCGGATCATCTCCGAGGCGACGCGGAGTCCGCCTATCCGCGCGGCGGAAACGACGGCGTCCGCGCCGGCCCGGTGGAGTTTGTCGAGCGCCTTGTCTTCGATTCCCAACGCCACAACGCGGGCCTTGCTGTTGAGCTCCTTGGCCATCACGGTTATGTACAGATTATCCTTGTCCGAATGAAGCGCCGCGACGACCCCCGCGGCCCGGTCGATCCCAGCGGAAAGGAGCACGATGTCGTCCGTGGCGTCGCCGACGATATAGGCGAGGTCCGGGATGGTGCCGGCCAGTTTCTCGAGCGCGTCCTTGTTGAGATCGATCACGACGAAAGGGCGATTCGTCGCGCGCAGCTCTTGCGCCACATGCAGCCCGATCTCGCCGGACCCGCAGACAATGTAGTGATTGGATAGCTTGGCGATTTCCTTGTTCATCCGGCGTTTCCTCCAAATTCCGCTGAGCTCGAGCTCCACGAGAGAAGCCGCAAGCATCGAAGTGATTATGGCAATGACGAGCAGGGAAACGATGATAAAGACGATCGTAAAGACCCTCCCCGCGGGCGAGTGCGAGAGATCGATGATCTCTCCGTACCCTACGGTCCCCACGGTGATCACGGTCATGTAGAGGGAATCCAGGAATCGCCCGCTCATAATCCAATAGCCCGCCGTACCTGCGATGATGAGGCTGGTCAGCAGGATCGCGCCGAACAGGATGCGTTTGCGGAAGTTCATGGGTTCGGCTCCTGGAGTTGTTTCAGTTTCTTATGCAGCGTCATCCGGTGGATGCCGAGCAACCGCGCCGCTTCCTTCTTGTTTCCGCCCGTCTGTTTCAAGGCGGCGAGTATCTGTTGTTTTTCGAGCTCCGCCAGCGGCGTGACGGCCCCGGCTTCGGCGGGGGCGGCTGCGGGTCCGGCCGTACCGCCAACCGGAACAGCGGCGCTCTCTGCGCCCGGCGCCGCAACAGGCGAACCGACGGACACGACCGGCGCCGGCTCGGCCGAGGCGCGCACTATGTGGTTGGGGAGGTCCTTGAGGCGGACAAGCGGTCCATCACAGATGACGACGGCATGCTCGATCGAATTCTCGAGCTCGCGCACGTTGCCCGGCCACGCGTAACGCATCAGCGCCTCAACGACCTCCTGCGAGACCTCGAAGCACTGCTTGTTGTTTTCCCTTGCGAACTTCTGCACGAAGTGGTTCGCCAGGGGCATGATGTCCTCGCGACGCTCGCGCAACGGCGGGATCGTCATGCCGACCACATTCAGTCTGTAGTAGAGGTCTTCGCGGAACTTCCCGTCCTGCACACAGGCCCACAGGTCCTTGTTGGTGGCGGAGATTATCCGCACGTCGACCTTGATGCGCTCGCCGCCGCCGACGCGGGTGAACTCGCGTTCCTCGAGGACGCGCAGAAGATGTACCTGCACGTTCGCGCTGATATCGCCGATCTCGTCGAGGAAGAGCGTTCCGGTGTCGGCGAGCTCGAAGTTACCCTTTCGCTGCGCGATCGCGCCCGTGAACGCGCCTTTTTCATGGCCGAAGAGTTCGCTTTCGAGCAATGACTCGGGCAGCGCGGCGCAGGAGAGCGTGACAAACGGCTTGTCGGCGCGCGGGCTCGAGTTGTGTATCGCGCGCGCGAGCAGTTCCTTTCCCGTCCCGCTCTCGCCGCGGATCAGCACGGTCGCGCTGCTGCGCGCCACCGTCTGCGCAAAATCGAAGAGGCGCTGCATCTTCGCGCCCTTGCCGATGAGGTCGTGGAAGAAGAAGCGCTTCTCAAGCTCCTTCTTCAGCGCCACGTTCTCCTCGACGAGGGTCTGATGGGCCAGGAGCTTCTTGACCAGCAGCTCGATCCGCTCCGGGCAGAACGGCTTCTCGACGTAGTCGTACGCGCCCAGGCGCATGGCGTCGACCGCGGACGGCACGCTGGCGTAGGCCGTGATGATGATGAACGGCAATCCCGGCACGATATCCCGGGCCCGCTTCATGAGCTCGATCCCGTCGATGTCGGGCATCCTGTTGTCGGAGATGACGATCTTCGGCGGGTCCTGCTTGATGATCGACAGCGCCTCGGTGCCGTTCGCCGCCATTGCTACGTCGTAGCCGGCGTCGATGAGCCAGCTACTCAGTGACTCGCGGACGATCTTCTCGTCGTCAACCACAAGGACTGTGGCCATCTCTTCTGCACCTCAGACGCCCGCAGCATTGTTCAAGGATCAGGGAAAAAAGCCGGACAGACTGTCATTCCCGCTTTCGCGGGAATGACATTTTCACGCTTCTTCGTGAATAGGCCAGCATGGCCGCTTGCTCACGCCCGCGGCTCGGCACCCGGCGGGCTGACCGGGAGCGCGATGGTGAACTTCGTTCCTTCGCCGACCTTGCTCTCCACCAGTATCTGGCCGCCGTGGCGCTTGATGATCCCGTAGCTCACCGCGAGCCCGAGCCCGGCGCCTTTCCCCTTGCTCTTCGTCGTGAAGAACGGGGTGAAGAGCTTCTTAATGTCCTCGGGGGCGATGCCGGTCCCGGTATCCTTGACCCAGATGGACACCATCCGCTTTTCCGGGTCGTAGCCCGTGCCCAGTTGAAGCATGCCGCCGCCGGGCATGGCCTGGATCGCGTTGAGGCCGAGGTTCGTGAAGACCTGCAGGAGCTGGTCGGGATCCGCGAGGATATCCGGAACGCCCTTTACGGCGACCGAGTCGATCTTCACGCCGGCCATCTGCATCTCGGGGCCGAGCACATTGGTGGCGGAACCGACGACGTCTTGGACGTTGATCCGACGGAGGGTCGGTTCCGACGGGCGCGCAAAGTCGAGCAGGCCGCGGATGATCTTGCTGCATCGGGCGATCTCGGTCTCCATCGTGCCCAGTTTGTTCTTGAGGTCGTCTTCCTTGAGGCGTTTTTCGTTCAGCGCCTTCTGGAGGAGCCGGATGTAGACGATGATCCCGGTGAGCGGGTTGTTGATCTCGTGCGCTACGCCCGCAGCCATCTGGCCGACGGAAGAAAGCCGCTCCATCTGAAGCAGCGCCTGATGGGTATCCTGCAGTTCTTCGATAAGGTAGGGCAGGCACATCTCCGCTTCCGCAAGCCCCTGGATGACCGCAATCGCCTTCTGACGACATGTGGTGTAACCGCACGCGCCGCAGTTGAGTTCGTCTTCCGGTTTCGTCTTCTTCACGCTGGCGAGGACAACCCGGATCTGTTCTTCCGTCGGGGGTGACGCCGCCGCCGGGGCGGGCGAGAACGCGCGCGACATGTCGATAGTCCCGTACTCCTCGATGTCCCGGGCCGCCTTTGCCTCGTCTACGTTCTCTTTCAGGAAATCAATGACGGCTTCCTTCCGCGCGTCCGTCGCGGCCTTCGTATCCATCAGCGGCCCGTTGATGCATCCTTCACAGAAGAGGATATCGAGGAATTTGCCCCTGGTCTTGCCCGCTGCTTTATCTGCGAGGGTTTCGAGCACACGCTCGCGCCCTTCGGTGACGATCGTGTCGGTCGTGACCGCGTCCGAACGCAGCCCGGCGCTCGCAAGGAGTCCGCCCGTGATCGGGAACGCGCGCGCGATCCCCGGCCGCGGCCCGTCCGTCGGCGTGTCGCCCAGCAGGCGCGGGTCGATTCCCTTTTCGGCGAACATGGCGCTCACCGCGTCGAAGGTGAGAACCGCGTCAACCGTGCCGGCAACTCCCTCGTCGTTCATCTCCAGCTTCTTCGCCGTGCACGGGCCGATGAAGACGACGAGCGCGTCGGGCATATACTTCTGTTTCACGACCCTTCCCATGGCGATCATGGGAGATACTACGGGCGCGAGGAAAGGGACAAGCGAAGAATAGTGTTTCTCGATGAGGCCGACGATGGCGGGACACGGCGTGGTGATCAGGGTCTTCTTGTGGTTGGCGGCGATGATCTTCTCATAGGCGGCCGCGACAAGCTGCGCGCCGAACGCGACCTCGACGACCTTGTTGAACCCGAGCTGCTTCAGGGCCGACACGAACTGAAGCGGACGGATATCGTCGAACGCGGCCGGGAAGGACGGGGCGAGACACGCGACGACCGGCCTGTTGCCTGCGAGAAGAAGTTTGACCCTGTCGACATGGCTCTCGACCTGTTTCGCCTTCTGGGCGCAGACGCGCACGCACGTGCCGCACGCCACGCACCGCTCCTCGATCACCTCCGCCTGTCCGGCCTTGACCCGCACCGCATGCGCGGGACAACTGCGGACGCAGTTGTAGCAGCGGCGGCACTTGCCGGGGATTGTGGAGATTACTGGCATCCCTGGTCGTCCTCACAGTGTTTGAAGTCGGCCTCGTACGGGATTCCGCTTCTACAATCCTGTCAGTATAGGGCTTTCTCGGGACACTGTCAAGAATATTGCCCCGCTTCCGCGCCGGTCCCGAGCCGGGCGCGATCCGCGAACTGCGCGGGTCAGTTGTTCTTGACACCACCTCGCCGCCCGTGTAGAATTGGCGGGTCATTTGTAACGTGTGCCCGGTTTCATTGGACTGACCTGGCCAGTCTGCCTCGAGTGCCGACCGGAGAACCACCCCCGGACAAATCACACGCGGTTTAATGTGTACTATGCGCCCGGCATCGTGCCTGAGATGCCGTCAGTGAAAAGGTCCCTCATATGTTTGAAGCCGACCTCGAGAAGCTGAACAGCCTGAACTCGCTGCTTCACCTGTCCCTGGGTGACACGCTGCTTGATGATCTGCTCAGCCTCGCGCTCGACATGGTTCTCGCCGTGCCGGGGTTGTCCTCGGAGCCCAGGGGGTGCATCCTGTTGACCGACGACACCGGGGATCGTCTGGTGCTTCGCGCCCAGAAAGGTCTTGGGCAGATCGTGCACGAGACTTGTACGAGTGTTTCGTTCGGATGCTGTCTCTGCGGCCGCGCCGCGGAGACCCGGGACATCCAGTTTGCCGACAACGCGGGCGGGCAGCGGGCCGCCGAGTGCGCCGATGTCTGCGCTCACGGTCACTACTGCGTCCCGATCGTCTCGAGCCACCGCACTCTAGGTGTCATGTGCCTGCAGGTGCGTGCGGAACACCGGCGCGACGCCGTGGAGGAGAATTTCCTGAAGGCCGTCGCGGAAGTCCTGGCGGGCATCGTGAGGCGCAAGAGCGCCGAAGAGGCGCTCAAGGAATCCCAGCGCCGCGTGGCGGACATCATAGATTTCCTTCCCGATGCGATGCTTGTCATCGACAGGGCCGGGAAGGTCGTCGTCTGGAACAAGGCGATGGAGATCATGACCGGCGCAAAGGCCGTCGACATGATCGGAAAGGGCAACTACGAGTACTCACTCCCGTTCTACGGTGAAAGGCGGCCAATTCTCATCGACCTCGTGACCAAGCCCAAGGAGGAAATGGAACGCAAGTACGCCAGCGTCCGACGCGAAGGTGAAGTCCTGTTCGGGGAAACCTACCTTCCGCTCGGCGGAAAGAACGCCTTCCTCGCGGGCCGGGCGTCAGTCCTCCGCGACCCCGACGGCAAGGTCATCGGCTCGATCGAAGTGGTCCGCGACATCACCGACCACAAGGTGGCGGAAGAGGCCATCGCGGAGTCAAAGCGCACACTGGCCGACATCATCAATTTCCTTCCCGACGCCACCTTCGTCATTGACAGCGACGGCAAGGTCATCGCCTGGAACAGGGCGATCGAGGAACTGACGGGAGTGCCGGCCAGGGACATGCTGGGCAAAGGCAACCACGAATACGCGGTGCCCTTCTACGGCGAACGAAGACCGATACTCGTCGATCTGGTCCTGAGACCCGACGCGAAGTACGAGCGCCTGTACGGAGACGTCAAGAGGGCGGGCGAAGTGTTGACTGCCGCGAAGTACCTGACGCTGAGAGGCAAGCAGCGTTTTCTCCAGATTCGCGCGACCGCGCTCCGCGACGCCGAAGGAAAAGTCACCGGCGGTATCGAGATCATCCACGACCTGACCGACAGGAGACTGGCCGAGGAGGAGCTTGAAAGGGCGCAGGCGCTCTTGAAGGCGGCCATCGAGCAGTCCCCGTCCGGCATGATCATCGCCGACGCGCCGGATGTCAAGATCCGCATCGCCAACCGCGCGGCCTTCGATATCCGCGGTAAGGCAAAGGTTGCCCTGACCGACATTGAAGTCGCGAAGCACGCGATCAACTGGCAAACCTTCTATCCCGACGGAGTCACACCGTATCCCGCCGACAAACTGCCTCTGTCGCGCGCCATCATCGAGGGCGCCGTCTCGGAAGACGTGGAGGTCATCATCCGCGACGAGGCCGGCAGGGACCACTGGGTCTCGGTCAACGCGTCGCCCATCCTCAACAAGGAAGGCGCAATCACCGCGGGGATCGTGATCTTCCACGACATCACCGAGCGAAAGCGGTTCGAGGCCGCCCTCAAGGAGAGCGAAGAGCGCATGCGGACGCTCGTCGCAAATATCCCCGTCGGCATATATCGAAATACGCCCGGCCCCAAGGGCCGGTTCCTCGCCGCCAACCCGGCCATCGCCCGCATGTTCGGCCGCGAGTCCGTTGAGGACTTCCTGAACGTCAACGTCGCCGACCTCTACGTCGACATCGCCGACCGGAAGGCGTTCTCGGACAGCCTGCTGGCGAAGGGCTGGGTGGCCAACGTTGAACTGAGACTCAAGAAGAAGGACGGCACCCCCATCTGGGGCAGCGTGTCCGCCCGCGCCATCCGAAACGAGAAGGGCGAGATAGAATATTTCGACGGGATGATCGAAGACATCACACTGCGCAAGGAGACCCAGGAACAGTTGAGGAAGGCCAAGGAGGCCGCAGACGCGGCCAACCGCGCAAAGAGCGTCTTCCTCGCAAACATGAGCCACGAAATCCGCACGCCGATGAACGCGATACTCGGGTTCTCGCAATTGATGCTGCGCGACCCGGAACTGAGGCCGGACCAGAAGCAGCGCCTCGACGCGATCAACCGGAGCGGAGAACACCTGCTCGCGCTCATCAACGACATCCTCGAAATGTCGAAGATCGAGGCCGGCCGCACGACGTTCAACCCGCACACCTTCGACCTGCACGCGCTGATCGGCGATATGGAGATGATGTTCCGCGTGCGGACCGAGGCGAAGAAGCTGAAACTTACGGTCGAGCGCGCGCCGCAACTGCCGCACTACGTGGTGACCGACGAGAACAAGCTGAGACAGGTCTTCATAAACCTGCTCGGCAACGCGGTCAAGTTCACCGACCACGGCGGCGTCGTCCTGAGAGTCGGCGCGCGAAGCGACGAGATGAAGGGGCTCTGTCTCGTCGCCGAGGTGGAGGACACCGGGCCCGGCATCCCGAAGGAAGAGATGGGCCGGCTCTTCAAGTATTTCGAACAGACCAGCCGCGGCGCGCGATCCGAGGGCGGGACCGGGCTCGGACTCGCCATCAGCCGCGAATTCGTCCGCCTGATGGGAGGAGATATCTCGATCTCGAGCGAAGTCGGCAAGGGGTCCGTCTTCCGCTTCGAAATCTCCGTCAAGGAAGGCATCGCAACCGAGACCGCCGCGCAGGCGCCACCGCGCCGGGTCATGAAGCTCCAGCCCGGCCAGCAGACATTCCGCATCCTGGTCGTCGACGATCGCGAGGAGAACCGGAAGCTGCTGACGGAGATGCTCCGGGCGGTGGGCTTCCAGACCGACGAGGCGGTCGACGGCCGGGAAGGCGTCGACAAGTTCAAGTCATGGAAGCCGCACATGATCCTCATGGATATCCGCATGCCGGTGATGGACGGATACGAAGCGACAAGGATCATCAAGGCGACCCCCGCGGGCCGCAAAACGCCGGTCGTCGCGGTCAGCGCGAGCGCCTTCGAGGAGGATCGGCAGAAGGTGACTGGCTGCGGCACCGACGGCTTCCTCGGCAAGCCCTACAGGGAACACGAACTGTTCGACATGATCGCCAAACATCTGGATGTGAAATACGTCTACAGCGGGGAAGAGAAACCCGGCGCGGCACAGAAGAAGGCCGCCAGGATCGAGTTGACCACCGAGTCGCTGAAGGTTTTGCCGAAGGGGATGGTGAAACAGATGAGCGCCGCCACGCTCAGCGGGAACTTCGACAGGCTCATCGAGCTCATCGGCACTGTCGAGCGCGACCATCCGGACATCGCCGCCGCCCTCCGCGGGCTTGCGGACAGGTTCAAGTACGACGAGCTGTCGGAGCTCTTCGCGGGAAAGAAATAACACAACGCGCCACGCGGATTCCATACAGGTCCGTTTTCAGAAAGGGCAGATCATGGCAGACACGAAAGAGACTCCGCATCAGGCCGACATCATCATCGTTGATGACGTGCCGGAGAACCTGCACGTATTGTCCGGCATGCTGAAGAGCCAGAACTACAAGGTCCGGCCGTTCCCGAGCGGGAAGCTTGCCATCCGCGCGGCCGAGGCGGAGGCGCCGGACCTCATCCTGCTCGATATAATGATGCCCGAGATGGACGGCTACGAAGTATGCCGGCGCCTGAAGGAGGTCGAGGACCTCAAGGATGTGCCGATCATCTTCATCAGCGCGCTGACGGAGACGAAGGATATCGTGAAGGCGTTCAGCATGGGCGGCGTCGACTACGTGACCAAACCGTTCGAGTTCGAAGAAGTCCGCGCGCGAGTCGATACGCACCTCAAGATCCGCTCACTCCAGATCGAGCTGGAAAAGAAGCACCGGCAACTGGAAGAAAACTACGAGCAGTTGCGGCGGCTCGAGGCCAGGGAGCGCGAGCTCCTCGAAAAGACGCTGAGCGGCAGCATCAAGGTCCTCGCGCAGATCCTCTCCATCGCCAAGCCCGCCGCGTTCGGCAAGTCGGCGCGGATCGCCCGTCTCATGCGCAGCCTAGCCGTGGAACTCGGAATACCCACCTGGGAGTTCGAGCTCGCGGGAAGGTTGTCCCAGATCGGGTGCGTGATTCTGCCCGACCAGCTCGTGAACAAGATCGCCAGGGGCGAAGCCCTGGTAAATGTCGAAAGTGCCGTATTCTCCAAACACCCCGAAGTCGCCAGGGAACTGCTTGTCAATATCCCGCACCTCGAGAAGATCGCGGAAATCGTGGCGCAGCAGCTTGAGCAGCCGCCTGAAGAAGGCGAGAAGCCTGCGATCAAGGCGAAACCCGCCGCCGATACCGTGGTCAGCGCCCGGGCGCTCCAGATGGTCCTCGAATGCGACAGGCTTACGTCCGCAGGCAAGACCACAAGGTCCGCCATCGGCAAGATCAAAA
>JAVHLO010000639.1 GCA_031082105.1 Planctomycetota bacterium | reverse complement strand
AAGGACGCCGCGGCCACGGCGACCTTGACGCTCTTCTGCCCCGCTGCAAAGTACGAGGCGGCATCCGCAGATTTCGAGAAGTTTGTGCAGGGCTTGAAAATCCGTTGACCCCGGGCGCTCCCGGCTCGACTTGTTCTTGAAGTAGCGCGGAAAGGCCGGCAAGGATGCCGGCGCTCCCGGATCTCCGGATTTCCGCCTCCGATTACGGTCGGGGGCACGCTTCCGCGGGAACGACATGCGGACTTCCTGGTTCGGATCCGCCGAATCTGCTACGGTAGCTACAGGAGCCATGAAACATGATCGTCACAAAGGATCTGCGCGTCGACTATGACACGCTCCGGGCCGTCAACGACCTGAACTTGAACATCGAACGCGGGATGGTCTTCGGCCTCATCGGCCCGAACGGCGCCGGTAAGACGACCACCATCCGCGTCCTTGCGACGCTGCTCGAACCGACCTACGGCGATGTGAGGATCGGCGACTTCGATGTCGTCGAGAATCCGATGGAAGTCCACCGCATCCTGGGCTACATGCCCGATGCGTCGCCGACCTACGACGACCTGAAGGTGTTCGAGTTTCTGGACGTCTTCGGGATGGCCTACGGGCTGGAGGGCAGGCACCGCGCAAAGCGGGTGGACGAATGCATCGAGCTGACGGACCTCGTCGGCAAGCGCGATGCTTTCGTCGTAACGCTCTCGCGCGGGATGAAGCAGCGGCTGCTCGTCGCCAAGACGCTCCTTCACGACCCGCAGGTGCTCCTGATGGACGAGCCGATGAGCGGCCTGGACCCTATGGCCCGCATCGAGTTGCGCGAGGTGTTCAAGCAGCTCGGGGCCATGAACAAGACGCTTCTCATCTCCTCGCACATCCTCACGGAGCTATCCGATTTTTGTAACTCGGTCGGGATAATGGAAAAGGGGAAGATGGTCATCAGCGGGCGCATCGACGAGGTTTCCGCGCAGCTCTCTCCGCACGCGGTGCTGCTTGTCGATCTCGTCGCGCCCGATGAGAGGCTTTCCGCCTTTTTGACGGACAAACCGCACATAAAATCGTTCGGGGTCGACGGCGCGCACGCGCGTATCGTGTTCGACGGGACACAGGACGACATGGCGGAGCTGCTTGCGGCGATCGTGAACGCCGGGCTGAAGGTGCGCTCGTTCGCGCAGAAGAAACAGGACCTCGAAGACATCTTCCTGAAGGTGGGTGCGCGGGAAGTGGCCTAGTAGCGAGTAGCGAGGGAAGTGGCGTCCACGTCCCGTTTCTCTTTCCCTCGCTACTGAGTTGGAGAACCGCAGATGAGTGACGTATTCAACCTGCTCGAGAACCCGAGCTTCATGAAGCACGCCCGCACGCGACTGCGTCCGGGCAAGATGCTCCCCGTGTTCATCGTGTTTCTCGTGCTGAGCGCGATGGCCTTCTTCGGGCCGCTGGTCTGGACGCAGTACGTGGTCGGGTCGAACGACATGGCACAGGCCGGCGCAATCTCGGTTTATATCCTATGGGGGCTTCAGGGGCTTGCGCTCGGGCTCATCGGGAGTTCGCGCGCAGCGACGAGCATGGGCGAGGAGAAGGAGAGCGGGATGCTGGAGTCGATGAGGATTACTCCGACCTCCGGTGTTCGACGGCTCATCGGTCACCTGTTCGGGGGGCCCATTCGGGAATATCTCATAGTGGCGGCGTCCGTTCCTTTCGCCCTCGGCGCGACGCTCGTGGCAAAATTGCCGATTCACCTAGTGCTGCTGGCGTACTTGATCGGCTGGGTGAACGTGGTCTTTTATCACAGTTTCGGACTCGTCGCCGGCCTCACCGCCAAAAACGCAAAGACCGCGTCAGGCACCGCCGTGGCCTTTGTCATAGTCCTGAACGTCATGCTCGCGCCGCTGAC
>JAVHLO010000638.1 GCA_031082105.1 Planctomycetota bacterium | reverse complement strand
GGACAGGCTCTTAGCGTCCCCTTCGCCCGGCAACGTCCTTCTTCGAGACGGCGAACCTGCCGATCACAAGATGGTCGATGTTTGTCTTGAGGAAGGTCTTGACGGCATCGTCAGGACTGCAGACGATCGGCTCTGTGTCGTTGAGAGAAGTGTTCAGCACCATCGGAACGCCCGAGAGCGCTTCGAACTGGCGGATGAGCCTGTGATAGAGCGGATTGTCCTCTTCGTTGACGAGCTGGATGCGGCTTGTGCCGTCGACATGCACGACTGCGGGTATCAGTCGGCGCCGGTCGGGCTTCGTCTGGAATGCGCACAGCATGTACTTGGACGCCAGCGGCGCCTGTCCGCCCAGCTCGAACCACTCCCCCGCCTTCTCGGAAAGGACGCTGGGGCAGAACGGCCGGAACGGCTCGCGGTGTTTCACCTTCAGGTTGAGCTCGCCGACCATGTTCGGGTCGCGCGGATCCGCCAGGATGCTGCGGTTTCCCAGCGCGCGCGGTCCGAACTCCATGCGCCCCTGAAACCAGCCGACCACGTCGTTGTCGTACACCAGCCGCGCTGCAAGCTTCTCCGGTTCCTCGATTCTCCGGAAAGGAAGTCCGCAGCGAATGAGCGTCTTCTCGATTTCCGTGTCATCGTAGCCCGGGCCAAGGTACGGATGCGACATGAGCGGACCATCGACCGCGCCGCAAACCGTGTGGCTGATGTGGGCCGCAGCGCCGACCGCCGTCCCGGCATCGTTCGCCGCAGGCTGGATCCAAAGGTCGTCGAACCCGCATTCGTGCGCGATCCGACCGTTCGCGACGCAGTTCAAGGCCACGCCGCCCGCCATGCAAAGGTATCGCGCACCGGTCGCTTTCCTGAGCCGCCCGCACAGCCGCAGCATCGCTTCCTCCGTCACGGACTGAAGCGCGGCGGCGACATCGGCGTGGATCGTGTTGTCGCCGCCGTAGTGCAGCGGTTCGTGCGCCATCCTGCGCTTGCCCAGAAGCTTCTCCAGCGGACCGAATCCACCGGCGCGGAAACGGAGCACTTCGTTGTTCATCTTGAAATCGCCGTCGGGCCCGACCTCCACGAGCTTGTCGAACGCCGCCCGGTACTTGCGCGGATCGCCGTAGCTCGACAGCCCCATCACCTTGCACTCGTCGTGGTTGCTCTTGAAACCCAGGAATGCGGTCATCTTCTCCCATAGGAACCCGAGCGAGTGCGGATAGCAGATCGACCCGAGCCTTTTCAAGTCCCCGTCGCGGCCGTGATACAACACGGTCGACGCCGACTCGCCGATTCCATCCACGGACAGCACCGCCGCCTCATCGAACGGGCTGCAGAAGAAGGCGCTCGCCGCATGGCACGCGTGGTGGTCGAGGAACATGAACTTCTCTGCCATCGGCGAATGCCAGCGCAGTTCGAGCAGGCGGGGCGCCTCTTCGAGAAAGGCCGCAAACCGGCGTTCACCCTCGCGGGTGCCGTAGTCGAATGGGGCAATCTCCTCCTCGTCGGGAAGCCCCACGTTGCGAGCCAGCCGTTCCGCCGGATCGAGCGAAAAACCAACGTAGTCAAGTTGATCCGGCTCAATCCCGGCCGCGCGCAGGCAGTAGTCGATGGCCGACCACGGCAGCAGCAGCGCATTGTCGATCGTAGCGCTCTTGCCGTGCTTCACCCGGTTGAACCGCTCCTCTTCCGCTGCGGCGATGAGCTTCCCGCCCGACATCAAGGCCGCAGCGCTTTCGTGGTAGGAGGCGTTCACCCCGAGTATGTTCGCGCGCGCAGTGGACACACCTGTATTCCCTACAAGACAACTGACTGCCAGCCGGGACTATTCGCGTGTCTGGGGAAAGGCCCGACAGACTGTCATTCCGAGCCGCAGCGAGGAATCTCCAATGCGCC
>JAVHLO010000637.1 GCA_031082105.1 Planctomycetota bacterium | reverse complement strand
TGGAGGGGACTATGGAGAGCGCAGATTCAGGGGTACTTGATTGCGGCGATTCAGAATATACGGATTCTGATAAGACATCTGATGAGAAAGAGCAAGGCAGCGGCAAGCGCAGTTCAGGGTATCGGGCAACGCGTGGCCGACGCGTGTGAACTGTCCACAATATGTTTGTCATTGGTTGCGGGGCTCGCGTTTTTCAAAACTGCTCGCCGGGAGCTCTCTCTGGCTCGATAGCCAGGCGTTTGGGCAACAGGCCGTCGAGGTCTGACCCCATGGAATCAGGCAGGTAGGTTCAGGAGGACATATGGCAGTGGATTTCAATCCTGTCGATCTCGGTACCCATATTGTCCAGCAGTGGGCGGGTGACGGCAACCGTCGCCACGTCGTGACCTTTCTGCTGGGCGCGGGCTGCTCGAAATCCGCCGGTGTTCCGCTCGCGAGAGAGATCGTCGCAGAACTCCGCAATGAGAGCAAGACGAATCCGTTTCTACGCGACGCAGGAGCTGCGCCGCCGGGAGTCAGCGAGTATGCCTTCTTGATGGAGAAACTCGGTTCACCTCACATGCGGGCCAAGCGCGTGAAGGGATATGTTGACCGCGCCAGGGGCTCTGCGGGGCGACTCCGAATCAACTGGACCTACCTCCTGCTCGCCGCGATGGTCGAGAACGGCTATGTCAATCGCATCCTGACGACGAATTTTGACCCCCTGATTGTCGAAGCACTGGCTGTCATGGGTCAGCCGATCCGCACGTACGACCTGAACACTACCGGCAAGTACTATCCGGGCACATTGGATCCCGCGTCCATCATCTACTTACACGGCCAGATGCACAGCCTCTTCCTGGCCAATACGCCGGAAGAGATGGGGCGCTTGAAGAAGGTGTACCCTTCCGTACTGCAGGAAGCCGTGCAAAATTCTCTCCTGGTCGTCGTCGGCTACTCCGGCGACTGCGACCCCGTGCTGGACGCGCTGCAGGAGCTCCCCAACTTCCCTTGCGGATTGTGGTGGTCGCACTTTGAAGGCAACCCCGGCAGCGCAGTTGAGGCGCTTTTCAAGAAATACGGGGCGGATTGTCATATCGCAAGAGGCGATGACGCCGACACGTTCATGCGCAAGCTGGTGCTCGATGGCATGAAACTCGACCTACCCGATGAGGTGATGACTCCGATTACGGCCGCCCGGCTCGCGCTCGAACGCATCACCCCCTTCCCAACCAAAGATTTCACCGGTGGCGACCCCGTCCGTTCGAGTTTGGAGCTGCTCAAGTTGTATGAAGTAAGGGAAACGGCGACCAAGCCACCAGCCGCAGGGCCCCTGCCGACCACAGATGCAGCCGCGCTACGGCCCAAGTCGGAGCCGATCCAAGCACGCATTGAGGAACTGAAGCAGGCCGCGCCGCTGGAAATGGCCGCACTCACCCGAGATTGGGCGGCCTTCGACAAACTCCGGCAAGGAGTGCAACCGAATCCTAGGTCACGCCTTTCCCGAGCAGTTGGAGACGGCCTCCTGTTGCGCGCCTCGCAGGCACTTGAACAGAAGGACTTCGGCGCAGCAATCTCCTGGCTCAGAGAGTCAGAAGTCTGTGGCCTCAGCGTGGTGAACCAGGCGTGGCTGCCGGCAACATGGGGCGCCGCGCTGTCGTCTCAGGCCAGGCTGGAGGGGAACACGGCGGAGGGCGACCGGCTCTTTTCCGAGGCCGGCCTCAAGTATGCCGAGGCGGTCCGAATCAAGCCCGACATGCACGATGCGTTCTACAACTGGGGCACCGCGTTGTCGAATCAGGCCAGGCTCAAGGGGAACAGGCCGGAGGGCGACCGGCTCTTCTCCGAGGCCGGCTTGAAGTATGCCGAGGCGGTCCGAATCAAGCCCGACATGCACGAGGCGTTCAACAACT
>JAVHLO010000636.1 GCA_031082105.1 Planctomycetota bacterium | reverse complement strand
CATCCCGATGCCGCCGCTTGCGCCGGCGACCATCTCCTCCCACGGCCTGCTCCCCCAGCCGAACCCCTGCGACAGACTCTGATACGCCTTCTCGGGCTCACGGAAGTCGAAATACTTCCCGCCCGCAAAGTACACGTCCGCGCCCGCCGCGTCGATGAGCGCGCCGTAGCCCTTTGTCGAGCCGAACGCCTGCGAAAACTTGTGCGCGTTGTAGCGGTCCGCGCCGTCGGAGTCGATCAGGAACCCCAGCCCGAACGAGGCTGCCCCCTGCATGCACGTGTCGCCGCGGTACATGTCGTCGCCAGCCGCATCGAGTAGAATGCCGACCCCGTACATGCCGCAGCCCTGCGCGTAGTTGCCCGCGGAATACGTGTCGTTGCCGGCCACGTCGACCAGGATGCCCACTCCCGTGTTGCCCGCCCCCTGCACGGCGTCGCGCATCGCACAGTACGTGTCGTTCCCGCCAAAGTCGATCACCAGCGAGATGGGCATCGATGCCGAGGTCCCGCCCGCGTTGTTCGCGTACGTGTCGTCGCCGCCCAGGTCGATGATGAGGGCCGCGTCCACCGCGTACGTATTTCTGTCCTTGCCACCGACCAGGAACAGCCCCATCGGGGTCCTCGCGCTGTAGATGAGCTGGCCGGACACACCCTCGGGTAGCGCCTCTTCGGTGGACGCGATCTTCCGGATGTCGAGGACGAGGCGCATGTGCTCCAGCACGTCGTTCCGGCACAGGTCAGCCATCACGCGACCGGCCTGGAACAACTTCGCGCAGTCGATCCGAGCGGACGCGTTCAATATTCCCAGCATGTCGGAAGGCTTCACCTCCTTGTCCGCGAGCGAATCCGACATCTTTGCCAGGAGCCCGATCTCCGCAGGTGTGAGTCCGGCAAATGCCTGGTCTCGGAGCTTCCGGGCCACGTCGAAGTGCGCCATGATCCCTTCGAGCAGCTCCTTGGCCGACACGTCCGGGGCAATCCGTGCCGACAGCTCCAGCTCGCCGGGCTGGCCCAGCGGGACGTCGAGACATTCGCCCGCGAAGCCCATCAACGCGGGGAGGTCACACTTCGTCCCTCCGCCGAGGTTCCCGCGCGATTCGAACCCGGTCGCCATCGAGTCACAGACGAGATGCGTGTCGAGCGGGTTCTGGAGAAGGTAGTTCACCTCGGTCAACCTGAACGGATCAGTCTGGCCCGGCAGTATCTCCGCCTGGCTGGCGGAATAGCCGGCGGTGGCGCGGACCATCGCTTCGACCGCGAGGTATTCCTGCGTCAGCCCCTGGCCCGCGAGTGCGCTCTCGAGGATGGATTGCCCCTCCGCCGCGTGCAGCGCATCGAGTTCCGGATGCTGCCTGGTCTTGACCTCGACGACCGGTCGTTGTCCGATCGTGGCCTCCATCCGTTCCCGCTTTCCTCCGCGCAGAACCGACACTGCCTTTGTCTCGCCGATACCGAACCGTTTTATGGCGGTCACGAACGCGGTCACGGGCGACGCCGCGGCGTTCGGACAATCCTTGAGTGCGATCTCGCCGACGCCCACGATGATATCGCCGACCTTGAGTCCCGCATTGGCCGCCGGCGCGTTGGGGACGACGACCACGACCTCGACCCCGACCTCGCCCTCTTCGCCGCCCTGCTGCGTGATCGGCTTGCCCGGCGCCTGCACGGACACGCCGAGCCATGGGACCGGCTTGTTCGGCGCCGAGTCCGGCCGGCTCACCCTGAGCGGGATACGGGTCGGTTCGGGCTTCTCTTCCTTCGTGGCCGCGCCGGTCTCTTTCGGCGCGGTCTCCTCCTTCTTCATCTTGAAGAGGTCCGCAAGCTTGAACCGGCCGAACTTGCCACTCGTCGCGGGGAGTTGTCCGGCGGCGATATCCATCTCGAGCGTCTCGGGGAG
>JAVHLO010000635.1 GCA_031082105.1 Planctomycetota bacterium | reverse complement strand
CCCGGGACTGGCCAACGGCATGTCCATATTCATCCTGAAATGCTTCTTCGACGGCCTCCCAAAGGAGCTGTACGAGGCGGCGACGATCGACGGCGCCAGCGAATTGGAGAAGAGATACGGTCGCGAGCGGTTCCGGAGGAAGTCGACGACCTCTTTCTTGCCGGTCGTGAATCCGCCCGACGCCCCGCCCATGGCCTTGCCCATCGTGCTCGTGATGATATCGATCTTGTCGAGCACGCCCCAGTGTTCGCCGGTGCCGCGCCCGGTCTTGCCCATGAAGCCCGTAGAGTGAGAGTCGTCGATCATCACGATGGCCTTGTATTGTTCGGCGAGCGCGGTGATCTTGTCGAGCGGGGCGAGCGTGCCGTCCATGCTGAAGGCCCCGTCCGTGGCGATCATGCGGAGCCGCTTACCCTGTGTTTCCTTGAGTTGCGTCTCGAGGTCGGTCATGTCGGCGTTCTTGTACCTGCGCCGCTCGGCCTTGCACAGTCTGACACCGTCGATGATGCTCGCGTGGTTCAGTTCGTCGCTGATGATCGCGTCCTGGTCGTTCAGGAGCGTCTCGAAGAGGCCGGTGTTCGCGTCGAAGCACGAGGAATAGAGGATGGCGTCTTCCTTCCCGAAGAACTTCGAAATCGTCTTCTCAAGTTTCTTGTGGATATCCTGGGTGCCGCAGATGAAACGCACTGAGCTCATGCCGTAGCCATGGGTATCGAGCGCCTTGCGGGCGGCGGCGATGACGTCCGGATGGGAAGAGAGGCCGAGATAGTTGTTCGCGCAGAAGTTCACCACCTCGCGGCCGTCTTTCAGTTTGATGTCGGGCGCCTGGGGCGTCGTGATGATCCGTTCGTCCTTGTAGAGTCCCTGCTCCCTGATGGAACCGAGCTCGGACTTCAGAATGTCGACGATCTGTGCATCCATACATGCTCTCCAGAAAAACACGAGAAAGTCACGATCAGCCGGCTTTGTTCGACAGCCTTCAAGAGGTTGGCAGTTTGTAGTGGCGACTTCAGTCGCTTGAACCGCCAACGACTAAAGTCGTCACTACGAACTCAAACATCTAGGCCTCACCGCACGTTTTTTTCTCTTCTTCCTTTTCCATATCCACGCTGGTCCACTGCGTGCGCTTGGCGGTCTTCATCAGCTCTTCCTGCACCTTGTGGTCGAGCTTGACGAACTCGACGCCGACTCCCGGCTGTTCCTGCGGCGGCGCGACCCAGGAGACGCGGCCGATGACTTCGATCTTGTCGGCCCGGCTGGGGATGTTGAACTGCAGTTCGATCATGTCTCCGATCAACAGCCCGATCTTCACGGGGAGGAAAATGCCGCCGGCGCCGAGGTTTGCTTTCTCGCAGTTCTGCTCGACGAAAGCCTCGTTCTGGAATGAGACCTTGCGGAATCGAACCTTCGTTGTGAGCGGCAACCGCTTGAATCTCCGACGTTCGGATCCGTTCTGAACAGGTTCGTCTGCCATCTGCAAATCCAGAACAGGGGTTTTCATGAACCTGCGCCATATCACGCAGAATTGGGCATTGTTACACACCCGCCAAAAAAAGTCAACAAAAAAGTGCTATTTGACTTGACAAATCGTCGCAGGGCACTATAATTATGTGTCTTTCTTTGCGGCCCCGCGTGCGCCCTGGGGGTCCGCGGCGTCGAGCGGAAGGAGCGCGACGGCCTGCGCAAGGCTTGATGGAACAGGCGGTGAACTTACCCTGATGATCCCGGAAGAACAGATACTTGAAGTGCAACGCGCCGCCAACATTGTCGACGTGATCTCGAGCTATATCCCGCTGAAGCGTGCCGGCGCGAGCTTCAAGGCTCTGTGCCCCTTCCACAAGGAGAAGACGCCGTCCTTCAACGTCCACCCCGGCCGGCAGATATACCATTGCTTCGGCTGCAA
>JAVHLO010000634.1:1598-1905 GCA_031082105.1 Planctomycetota bacterium | reverse complement strand
CTCTCCCAGAGGGAGAGGGCGAAGTCGGTTCCCTCTCCCTTTGGGAGAGGGTCAGGGTGAGGGTCGTCTCGTTACCCCTCGGAAGAGAGTCGCGGTAAGCGCCTCCGGCCGATGGGAGTGCGCAATACCCTCACCCCCGCCCTCTCCCAGAGGGAGAAGGAGAAGAGACTTGTATGGTTCCCGGTCCGCGCTATCTTGTTAGATTCGACCTGCAGGCGATGCCGTTCCTGGTGACGGACGTGCTGGTCCTGGGCAGCGGCGCGGCCGGTCTGAGCGCGGCGCTCGAGGCCGCCCGGTGCGGCAAGGT
>JAVHLO010000634.1:0-1588 GCA_031082105.1 Planctomycetota bacterium | reverse complement strand
TCGTCATCACGAAATGTGCGGCAGTCGATTCCGCGACGAACGCGGCTCAGGGCGGGATCGCCGTCGGCGGCGCGCCTGGCGATTCGCCCGGCCTGCACGTGAAAGATACACTCCGCACCGGAAACGGGCTCTGCAGGCGCGATGTCGTCAGGTCAATCATCGGCGGAGGCCGTGACCGCATCGCGGAGATCGCCGGGTGGGGCGCGCGATTCGATCGGAAGGGGCCGAAGCTCCATTATGCGATCGAGGGCGGGCACTCCGTCCCGCGTATCCTCCATTCCGGCGGCGATGCAACCGGCGGCGAGATCCAGCGCGTGCTGCTCGAACAGGCGTTGTCCGTGCCGGCAATCCAGATACTGGAGAATACGTACGCGATCGACCTGCTGACCCTGCGCGGGGTGTGTGTCGGCGCGCTCATCTTCGACGAACAGCGCGGCCGACGCGCCGTCTGGGCGCGGTGCACCGTCCTGGCCACGGGCGGCGCGGGCCAGCTCTACCGCGAAACGACGAATCCTGAGGTCGCGACGGGCAACGGCATCGCGATGGCATACCGCGCTGGAGCGCAGCTCCGTGACCTGGAGTTCATGCAGTTCCACCCTACGACCCTGTACGTGCCCGGCGCGGCCCGGTCTCTCATCTCCGAGGCCGTCCGCGGCGAGGGCGGCATCCTCCGTGACCGGCTCGGCAAGCGGTTCATGACGGACTACCATCCGGCCCTTGAACTCGCCCCCAGGGACGTCGTCAGCAGGGCAATCGTGAAACAGATGGCGCTGACGGGCGATACGAACGTGTACCTCCATCTCGAGCACATCGGCGCAGCAAGGATACACAAGCGGTTCCCCGCGTTGCAGAGGCTCTGCGAGAAATTCGAGATCGATGTCTCGAGGAACCCCATCCCGGTGCGGCCCAGCGCGCATTATATGATCGGCGGAGTGGCGACCGATGTCGCCGGACGCACTACCGTGCCGGGCCTTCTGGCCGCGGGCGAGGTGGCCTGCACCGGGCTGCACGGTGCGAACAGGCTCGCCAGCAACTCGCTCCTCGAGTGCCTCGTCGTCGGACACAACTCGGGTAAGGCCTGCGGTCCGCTGATCGCGCGATCGCATCCGCCCCTACCGACACGACTCTTCTACGAACAGAAGAAGGGCGACACGACCTACATAGACGTCGAAGACGTGATGAACTCGCTCCGCAGCCTCATGTGGCGTCAGGTGGGCGTGGAACGCGATGAGAAGGGGCTGAGGGATGCAATCATGAAGCTGGAATTCTGGTGCAGCTACGTGCTTGACAAGGAGTTCTCCAGGCGTGAAGGTTGGGAACTGCAGAACATGCTCACCGTGGCGCGTCTGATGGCGAGCAGCGCGCTGAGGCGCCGCGAGAGCCGGGGAGTCCATTGCCGAACCGACTTCCCGGCACACAACGATCGCAAGTTCGCCAGGCCATTCCTCGTTCGCAGGCGGTAGTCGCACTCCATGCAGAAACGTCAAATGGGATTTGACGTCTTCTTCGACAACCGGCGTCGGTTTCGGGGACACGGGATCACAGAAACACGGAACGTCTTTGTCAAGTCCGGAGGGATGACCGTGAA
>JAVHLO010000633.1 GCA_031082105.1 Planctomycetota bacterium | reverse complement strand
GCTTCCTGCACGAAACAGCCTTCTGCGGAAGAGGACGCGGCGGAACCGGGCAAGTCCGCGGCGGGCGGCAAGATACAGGCCGCGCCGCTCGATATTCCCGGGCTCGGCGCTGTGGATCCGTTCGGCGCGGTGAATCCGGTGTTCGCCGGGCCGGATTCCGGCGCTGCAGGTCCGGGCGCGGGACAGGGGCCGGACACAGACCTCGGTACGGAACCGGATTCCGGCGCAATCGCTTCTCCAGACGCCGGCGCCGAGAACGAGGCTGTCCCTGATGAACCGGGCGAAGACGGTCTCTATGGTGGGGAAACCCCTGAAGGCGCCGACCCGGCCGCGATCGAGGGGCTCGATGAAGAAGAGGCCGCGCTCGACGGACCGGAAAGCGCCGACGAGGAAATGGACCCGGCGGACTGGCTCGACGACCCGGACGTGGACACGACCGAGGATCCCGAGCTCGCAGACCCGGCACTTCCCGAAGACCTCGACTATGAACCACCGGACATGGAAGCATGGGACGGGATGCCGGTTGACCCGGAGACGCCGGAAACGCTGGAGTCGTCTGATGACGCCGCGGGCGGTGGAGGCGGCGGCCTTCCGCCAATGCCGCCGGCCGGCGACAGCGGCGGCTACGTCGGCGTGCAGCAGCGGCAGGCCGATTGGTACTGCACCAACAAGCCCGACATCGGGGTCAAGTTCCAATTGCCTGAGTGGCTCAAGAAGCTGAAACTCGCCAAGCCGGGAACGGAGGCGTTCGAGAAGGCGTTCCAGGAACGGCTTGCCGCACTGAAGGCGATGGGAATGGACACGTCGAAGCTCGAGAAGTTCCGGCAGATGCTCAAGAACCACTGCAACCGGCTCGATTCGCCGGAGGAGCTGCCGACGTTCCTGCAGTCGCTGGGGCTCGAGAAGCCAAACACGCAAGACCCCGCGAAGCTGAAGGAATGGCGCGAAAAGCTGGCGAACGCCACGGATTCATTCATGCTTCGGCTGCTCCACTCCGATGATCCCGCGCTGATCGCCGCGGGCTTGAAGGCGCGCTCCGGTGCGCTCGGCAAGTTCGACGAGGCCACGCAGGAAGCCGCCGAGGCGGCCATCGAGACCATCAAGGCGAACCAGAAGATAACCGAAGACATGGCGACGCTCATTCCTTACGTGAATATTGTGGTCAGCGCGCGGGCGCTCTACACTGGAGAATCGTTGTCCGGCGAGAAGCTCGGCAAGATAGACATGCTCCTGCACACACTTTCGCTCGCAGGGCCGGTGTTGAAACTCCTCCGCAATCCCGCACTGCGCGAAGGCGCGGCCAAGCTCGGCAACAAGGCCATGTGGCTCGGCGAGAAGACGATCGGCAAGCTCGCGTCGAAGATGGGGTTGTCGGCCGACCGGCTGCGCAACGCGCTCGGCAATTTATCGAAGGCCACCGGCAATGGGCGTCTCAAGGCCGGCGAGAACCTGTTCGGCAGGATGTGGGCGGCCGAGCAGAAGTTCATGAACACGCCCGCCGGCAGACAGGCGGCGGAGCTCGCAAGGCAGGACATGAAACAGGCCCAGTCATTGCTCCGCAATATCGAACTGGCGCGCAAGGCCGGAGACAAGGCCGGATATCGGAAGCTGATCACCGCCCTCCAGGGCAACAAGACCGCCCAAGGCCTGCTCAACAGCGGCAAGTACTCGAACGAGTTCCGCGCTGCACTCGACAAGACCCACCGCGCAATGAGCCGGCTCGCGGACAAGCGGACCATCGGGGAGGTCATGAAGAACGCGAAGGTCCAGAAACAGATTGAGGCGCTCGCGAAGAAGCTCGGCATCAACCCGAAGGATATCGTCATCAAAGCGCGGAACGTGAGCGGGAACGTGAAGACGCTGCGCAACATCAAACCGGGTGAGATGCTGAAGTACGGAGCCGACCG
>JAVHLO010000632.1 GCA_031082105.1 Planctomycetota bacterium | reverse complement strand
CAGCGGCACGGTAAGCGCGGTAGTGAACGGCGTGGCGATCGTACAGACGGCGACGGTCACCTACACGCCCGGCCCGGCGACACACTTCCAATGTAGCACAGGCGTCCCGCCTGTGCAAGTCCGCGCGGGAGAATTCCTCGACGCGACCATCACCGCGCTTGACCAGTTCGACAATGTTGCGACCGGGTACGACAAGTCGGTGACGGTGACGCTGACCGGCACGACCGGTCCGAACGGGACTTCGGCGGGTCCCGCGGAGTTCGTGGTCGATTTCACGGGCAAGGAAGGCATCGTCTCCCTGCCCGGCGCCATCGCCTTTGGTGCCGTGGGCGAGCAATCCCTCACGGCCACCGGCCCCGACCCGACCGACCCGACGAAGACGATCACCGGCGCGTTGTCCGGCATCACGGTTACCCCTGGCGCGCCCGCGCTTCTGACAAAGGTATCGGGCGACGAGCAGCAAGCCGTCGTGGGCGCGCTGCTCGAGAATCCGTTGGTTGCGCTTGTGCAGGACTTGTTTGGGAACCCGGTCCCCGGCAGGCAAGTCATCTTCGAGGTGACCGAAGGAAAGAACGGCGGGAGCTTCATTGTAGGTCACGACTCGTACACGACCATCACAACGACGACGAACGATGCAGGAAACGCCACCTCGCCTCCGTACAAGCTGGGCGCGGACGTCGGCGTGAACACTATTGAAGGTCGCATGGGGCTTGGTCTGCCGTCCGATCCGCAGGTTGCCCCAGTGACATACACGGTGCACGGCCTGCCGCAGGTGACGGCGCTGCATATCACTGTGCCCACCCCGCCGTCGGGCGCGATAGAGGCCGGTCAACCGGTGCAGGGCGTCACGGTCGAAGCGCTCGACGCGAGCGGAAGCGTGGCAACGACGTTCTCGGGCGTAGCGATGCTCCAGATAACCGGCTTCACCGCGCCGAACGGGAGCGTCACATTCCCGCACGAGTTCGGGCTGAATATCATTAATGGTGTCGGCACACCGGTCGAATCACCGAAGTTCGCGGCGGCCGGCGCGCAGACGGTCTCGGCCACGCTCGTGGCATTTCCGGAGATAACAGGCTCGACGGATGTGACCGTCCTCGGGGGGACACCGGCTGCGTTCACGAAGGTCTCGGGCGACAATCAGATAGGCGCATGTGGAAGCACTCTGCCACTGCCGTTCGTGACGAACGTAGGCGACGAGTTCGGCAACCCCTGCGCGGGGAGACAGGTGCAGTACGCAGTGCTTGGTCAAGGCGGCGCGACGGTGTCTCCCGCCGGTACGCTCGTGCACGAGCGGAGTAATTTCCGCACTGCGTACGTGACTCTGGAAGAAAAGGTGTGGGTCACCGGCCCCGATGGAATGCCCGTTCTTCAGACTATTCACAAACAATACATATACGTCTTCTGCGGAGTGAACGGTTCCGTCGAGGCGACGGTTGAACGATTCGATCCGGAGACAAACACATCGACAATCGTTGGGTCACTGATAGCCCCTCGATACGATTTCACTCTGACGTATCTTTCGGGAACGACGACCTATGGTCATGTCTTTCTCGTCGCAGGTGGCGTAGATCCGGGAACTGGGGTTCCATTGAACTCTGCCGAGCTGTTCCGAATACCCGAGCACACGTCTTCTCTTGTCGGCCCAATGATAGAGGCCAGGTACGGTCATACTGCGACGGTGCTCCCAAATGGACAAGTGCTGATCGCCGGCGGCTGTGACTCCACTACCGCGGAGATATTTGACCCAATCAAGAACAGGTTCACAGAATCGGCGCCGATGAACTCGCCTCGCAAGTATCACACGGCTACGAGCTTCATTCACGAAGAACTCGATCCCGCCACGAACAAGCTTGTCAAAAAGAACCGAATTCTGCTCGCGGGCGGTTCCGACGATGGAAGCGCAGAAATATTCGAG
>JAVHLO010000631.1 GCA_031082105.1 Planctomycetota bacterium | reverse complement strand
CGGAAGAAATACGCTGTCGATTTTGTTGTTGAGGGCAAGGTCGTCGTGGAAATCAAGGCTTTGGGTAAGCTCTCAGAGAACGAGGTTGCCCAGTTGCTCAACTACATGAAAGCCGGCGGATTTCGTGTGGGGCTGCTTATCAACTTCGGTGCGCGCTCACTCGAGTGGAAACGCGTGATCCTATAGTAGTCCGTGTAATCAGTGTAATCCGTGGATGAAAGGAACCATGCCATGAGAACCAGGTCTTGCTTCGTCGCAGCGTTTCTCCCCGCGCTGTTTCTCGTCATCTCTTTCGCCAGGGCGGACGAACCGGCCGCGGGCGAGGAGGACCTGCGCGCGCGCAACGTCCACTTCCTCGATCGGGCGAAGGGTGAGCCGGACAGGCTGATCCTCGAGCTGACCGAAGAGACGCAATCGTCCGAGGGGCCCGCGCCGGATTCGTCAACACTCGAGAAACTCGGCTGGCTCAACATCCTCTACCGCAACGACAGCAAGGCCGCGCTCGGCTGGTTCGAGAAGGCGATCGCGGCTGACAAAAAAAACATCGGCGCGCTGGAAGGCGTCGTGCTCTGCCGCATGGCGCTCGGCGATAACGATCCGCTTGCACAGAACACGTGCAACATCATCGAGGCGGACCCGGATTCGCGGTTCGCCACGCTGTATCTCCGCGTACTCCACGGGTCGCTGTACATCACGGATTCGTGGTCCGCATGGCCGCCCGGCAAGCGGAAGGCGTTCTTCGAGGGGCTGCTCGCGTCCGGGCTGCAGAACCCCGAGAACGAGACCTTGATCAAACACTATCTCGTCTCGATCCTGCTCGGTCAGCAGAAGCGGGAAGAGGCGTGCAAATTGTGGCGATCCACGGGTATCGTGGACAAGTGGCTCGTCTGCGGTTTCTTCAGCCCCGAAGGGCCTTGCGGGTTCGAAGACGTCCTCCCGCCCGAACTCGACACGGGCCGCATCAACCTCGCGAAAAAGTACCAGGTGGACAACGACCAGATCGGCTGGTCGCCGGTCACGCTGGACAGGGATACATCCTACGCGCCGGTCGTCAGGGCGGCGAAGAACGCCGGGGCGTGCCTCTTCGCAGCGACGTATGTCAAGTCACCATCGACGCGCCCCGCGGCGATTCGGTTGTCCACCGCGCGTTCCTACAAGCTCTGGTTGAACGGCGTGCTCCTTCGCGTATCGGACAAGGCTTCGGAATTTCTGCCGGTCCGGGAGCATGTCGGGACGACGCTGCAGGAGGGGTTCAACCTCCTCATGCTGGAGCTGTGCGGGCCGCTGCCGGACGAGGACAAGGGCGCGTCCTTCGATTTTATGCTCCGCTTGACCGACCCGGAGGGGCGTCCCATCGAAGGCATTTCGTTCTACAACGAGTTCGAATCGGGCAAACCGCCCGAGGTGCGCGCGTCAGGCAAGGAACTCGACCCGGTGGCGCTCCGCCCGACGGCAAAGCAGGCCTACGCGGAGGCCGTCAAGGGCGCCGACCGGACCTTCATGGACTATCTGGGCTACGTCTTCTTCCTCTCCGAGGATGACGAGACCGAGCTCTCGTTCCAGTACGACTCGGAGATCTTCGCGGCACACGGAGATTGCGCCGTAGCAAACCTCCTCATGGCGCACGCGTACCGCTCGAACGGGTTCCTCCCGGCCCAGCAGTCACAGAACAAGTACCGGAGCGGACTCGAGCGCGCGGTGCAACTCGATCCGCTCATGACGCCGGCCCTGTACCACCTGGGCGATATCTACAAGGAAAAGGACCCGGACAAGGCCATCGACTGCTACCGCAAAGCGCTCGTCATTCAGCCCGCCCACGTCGACTCGGTCGTGGCGCTGGAACAGATATTTCTCGACCGCGGCTGGCACGCGGAACGGCTCGACCTTCTTAAAAAGCTGCTCGATCTCCGGCCGGACTGCATACAGGCGCTGGTGGCGATGTTCGACCACTACTATG
>JAVHLO010000630.1 GCA_031082105.1 Planctomycetota bacterium | reverse complement strand
TGAAGTTCTATTCGCCTCAGTCGGTTCGCAATACGTTCAAGGTGGGGGCGCGGAAGTACATCTTCAACGTGGGCTCCGTCGGCCAGCCGCGCGACCGGAACAACAAGGCTTCCTATGTGATCTGGGATGGCGAGGCGGTCTTCTTCCGGAGGGTGGACTACGACTTCCGGAAGACCATGCAGAAGATCTCAGCCATCAGAGAACTCCCCGCCCAGTTGGCGCTCCGGCTCAAAGAGGGGCGCTAGCGCTCAATGATCATTTGTCATTGACCATTTCTCATCGGTCATTTGCGTTGACCTCCCAGCGCGACACAATGGCAAATGAGCAATGAGAAATGGCCAATGGCAAATGGCCCCTTCCCGCCGCTACTGGTCGAGCTTCCAGATGCCGCCTTCCTTGACGAAGAGGAGCGTGCTGAGCACGCCGTCGCCACGGGTCGCCAGCACGGTGGCCTTGTTGCCCTCGACGGCGACCTGTTCGACCAGGAAGTCGCTGAAGAGAGGCGGGACGTTCTGCGCGTTCGCCTCGTACCATTTCTGCAGCGCGTCGAGCGGCTGCAGTGAGGCCTTCCTCCGCGAGTAGAGCGCATGCGCCTTGACCATGTCGCCGTCCAGCATGCTCTGCGTCCACGTCTCGATCGTTTCGCATATCGCTCTCTTATCGAGCTCCTCCGTGCGCGTAGGCTCCCGCTTCGGCGCCGTGGGCCTGTTGCTTTCGCAGGAGGAGAGCGTCGGGGCAAGCGCCAGGACGCAAATCACACACAGACAGAGTCTCGGGGCAGATATCCTGATCATGATTGACAACTCCAATGACGTCTTTGCGCTGAAGCGGAGCAACCAGCAGCTCCTTCTTGCGTTCTTTGCGCCCTTTTATGGCAATTGGATTTTCAAGAGGCTCCCTGCACAATTTTCTGGGTAGCTTGGCGCCCTCATCTCTTGCCGATCGCGAAGTCGACCACCATCCGCCAGAAGGACTCGGCCTGGTCGACATTCTCGGGCGTCTTCTGAGTCGGATCAGGCGGCGTCGGCGGGGCGATGTCGTCGAGGCTGAACTCCGAATCTTCGGCCAGCTCGGTGCCGTACTTCGCCACCACCTTCCGGATCGAGTGGTAGTTGAACTTCTGCTGGCGAAGCGCATCGATGATCTCAGGCGTAGGCACGCCCCCGTGCTCGGCGATATACGATTCGATGGGCGGCGCCTCTCTCGCCGCAATCTCGTCGAGCATCGTCTCCCTCGCCTCCTTCACTTCGGTTATCGCGTTGCTCATCCACTCGATGTCGGAGAGCATCTTGTCACGGCTGCCGCCCGTCGCGGACGAGGTAACGCCGCTCTCGACGGTCCGCTTCAGCGTGTTGCGCCGCTGGCGCGCTATATCGAACACGCGCTTGGTGCATTCGAGCGCAGCCGGCGAATCGCCCAGTTTTCGGTGCAGGCTCGAGATCAGCGCCAGCATCTTTATCTCGCGCTTGGCGTCGGGGATGTCGACGGTCGACACCATGGAAGTCATCAACTCCTCTATCGCCCGTGCAGCGCAGCGGGCGTACGAGTCGGGAAGATCGGCCCACGCCTTCTTGAACTCCGCGAGCATCGCAAGAGTCTGTGAATCGAGGTTGCCCATGGCGTCGGTCGCCCAACAGTACTGCCATCCTGCGCGCACGTAGAACCTGCCGAGCTTCTCGTGGTCACGCATCGACGGGAGCAGCAGCTCCTGTTCGTGTATCGCCAGGAGGTGGGCCGCGAGAGCCGACCTGGGCGGGATCACATCGCCGGAGTAGTGCACCTCCGACCCGATCCTGCGGAGCGCGCAGGCGCTGTTCATGTTAAGTTCGATGATCTTGTCCCTCAGCAGATCGAACTTCTTGCCCCGCGCTTCCGCGGTTCGGAATGCCTCCTGCGTGTCCGTGAAGAAACAACGAGGGCAGTACCAGATGTGGTAGTCTTCCGGCCTGACATGCTTGA
>JAVHLO010000062.1 GCA_031082105.1 Planctomycetota bacterium | reverse complement strand
CCATGTGGATGGAATGGGCTGCGTCGTCTATCTCATGAAAATCGGCGCCCGGGATCGCGCGTGCCAGCCCGGCACATACGCCGGTGGGAAACAGGAGGTCCTCCTTGCCGCTGATCACCATGGTCTTCGCGGTGATCCCGCGCAGGCCCTCGGTGCAGTCAAAACCCGCAATCGCCTCGACCTGGTTCCTGAACGCGATCGCGCCCTGGGGGTAAGGGTATTCGACCGCGTATCGGACCGCGGCATTCACGGCCGTCTGATTCTCGAAGAACTGCGCCGTGAACAGCCAGAAAAAGATGTTCCGGAACCACGTTTCCAAGCCCATTCCCGATTCCAGACTTGAGGCCCAACCCGCAAACAGCGCGTTGTTGCGGCTGGAGTTCGAGGCCGCCGTTGCGGCGAGGATCAGCTTGTCGACATGGCCGGGATAGCGTATAGCCATGTCCAGCGCCACGAAGCCGCCCATCGAATGCCCGAGCAGGTTGACGGACGACAAGCCCAGATGTCCGATCAGCCCGATGCAATCGTCGGCAATCTGCCGGATGCTTGTCCCGATATCCTGAGGCCTTGTCCTGCCGACGCCCCTGTTGTCGGGCGCAATGACGAAATATCCCTGGGCCAGGTCACCGACTATCGGCAGCCAGCTCTGTGAGTCACTGGCCAGTCCGGCAACGAGCATCAGCGGCTCACCTTCGCCGTGGGTCTCGTAGAAGAGGTCGACGTCATTGATTGTTGTGTTCGGCATCTCGTACTGATTTCCTAACCACTCCTGGACAAGTTCTGAGAGATCCCCTCCCCCCTTGTGGGGGAGGGCGAGGGTGGGAGGGGTGACTCTCCTTGAATGCTTCACCGCCACCCTACCCTCCCCCATCGAGGGGGAGGGACTCCTGAACATAACGAAACCTATCTCGGACAGCTAAGTGAATCGCTAACGTTGTGCGTAACCTGCGGGGCACCTTGGCGCCAGGAAGTAGAGTTGTTCACTGCGCAGCCTGTGAGAATTCCATATTCAACGTCTGACCTCGAGCATTCCCTGATCTCACCTGCCTTGCGAGATGTCCAGCGCCCGCGATGAGCCCCCGCGCGGGACGATTTGCCGTCCATGACTCACTTAGGCGACGGCTTCAAAGCCCCGGGCTGCCTCCGTTTCTTGGCCTCAAGTTTCCTTATGCTCTCGGCCGGAGGGAGGTTCTCCGGCATGGTTCCGCCGAGTTCCTGAATGGTTGTCCGCACCTTCGCGCCTACCTGATGGTGCACGAGATTCGCCCGGTCTTTTCCCCGAACACTGTCGCGGCGCAGCTTCTCCTCTGTCTGCGTTGCGCGGAAGAGGTTTGCCGCCAACTCAGTGCTGCCCATGTGGTCGAGAATCTGCTGGCCTTTTCCGAGTCCTTTGCGGCGGTGTATGTCTCTCGCTCCCAGGCCGCCGTAGAGCCCGCGGTACCCGTGATCCTGGAAGATGGCATAATCCCTTGGCTCGACTACGCCCGCTGACCTGGCCGTCCCTGCCAGCCGGACATTGTGCATCTTCATCTCCTCGCGAAGAAGCAGACGGCGTTCGTCTTCCGGTGCCTGATCGGAAAGCTCCTGTCGCCGTGTCTGGACGGCAAAGTAAGTCTGGCCGAGGGCGACGATCTCCTTCGACGGGTCCGCGTTCTGGACGATCAGGTAGCAGGCGTAGCGGGAGAGCAGAATCGTCTTGACTGGGCGTTGGCCGCCCTTGCCTATCTCGATCATTTCGGTGATATCAACGAAATGATCCTCGACTCGATGCCCGCTATTGAAGCAGGCCAGGCGGCCCTTGGCGACCACTTGCTCAAAATTCCTGTAGTCGCTGTAGCCGAGCACATTGGCGAAGTCCCGGCTCGACCAATACTCGGCGCCGGCGTCGTTCGTGCGCCGGATGCGCTCGAAGGGCGAATCATGGCCTGTGGCCGGCGCTTTCTCGACATCGGACGACATTCTGGTTCTCCTCGACAATGACCTTGCCTTCAAACATCTTCTCCTTTGGCTGCTTCCCGTGCCGTCAGGGCTGACGAACTCTAGGCTTCCCCGACCCTGGGCTTCCCGGGTGACGGCCTGGGTCTCGCAAGTCCCGGAGGGACGACTGAATTCATGTTGAGAACAAACCGTCTTGTCCATTCTAAGCCGTCCCTACGGGACTGGCACGAGTCCGCGCGACTCAGACCCAGCGATGAATCGCTGGGCTATTCTCATTTGGGTCCCTGCGGGACCGGATCTGACTTTCCCGTCGAATCCCGGTACCACCCTGCGAAGATACGCAGAACAGCTTGGCCTTCAGTTCTGTGTATTTCTGTGTTCTTCTGTGGCTTCGAACAATGTGCTCGGGGTCGAAAGTCCACTTTGCTGCCCGGTATTATTCGCGAATCAGGGAACCGGTCACTTCACTTCCAGAACGAGCCAGGCGGAAGCCGCGGCGTTCAGATCGCGTGTTTCGCGCAGATCCGTCACGATCGCCTCGAGAGTCCGCGGGACGACCGCGTTGTGCGTCTCGGAGCCGTTCAGGGTCACCGTCACCGGCTTGTCGAGGTCGACCAGCGCGTCCGAGAGGTGCAGGCGTATCTCATCCGTTCCGGAGGTCTCGATGGAGATCTTGTTCCCCTCCTGCACCTCGGCCTTCACCTGGAACTGTCCTGACGCCTTCGTGACTTCCACCCAGTAGGCGCGTACGGGTTTTGCCTCACGGCGGGCGTAGTTGATCTTCTTCGGCCATGGGTTGCGCGGGTGCTTGTTGAAATACTCGATCACCTTCGGCGTTTCCTTCTGGAACGGCTCGTGTCCGCCGCCGGGAAACTCGACGTAGACGACGTCGTAGCCGAGTTCTTTCAGCTTCGCCGCGTTCTCCGCGTCCCTCGAGCACGGGATGACGGTGTCCTTTTCGCCGTGGATGGCGTACACGCCGATGTTCAGGAGGTTCTCGATCCCGTCCGAGCATGGGTTTGCGCCGCCCCGCGGGCACGCGGCCCCGAAGAACCACGGGAAGTTCACGGCGTAGTACCACGCCCCGTTGCCGCCGTTGGAGAACCCGTGGATGTAGACGCGGTTCGTGTCGACGTTGAAGTTGGTCATGACGTCCTTGAGCAGCGCGAAAATGAACTCCTCCTGCTCGGGGAACCATTGCGCGCCGGGCGGCTGGCCCGACGGGCAGGCGACGAAGCCGGTCCACTTCTTCGTCTCGCCCGCCCACATCCAGTCGAACTCGCCCGAGCCGTTCCCGCCCGCGCCGTGCAGCGAGATTATGAGCGGCAGCGGCTTGGCCGGCGTGTAGCCCTTCGGGATGTGGAGCATGAACTCGCGCTCGCCCGCCGCGATCTTCACCGTGCGTTTCTTGAGGCCGCTCTTCTGCGCGGGCAGCGGGAAGACGAACTTCTTCAGGAAATCCTCGACGGCGCTCTTCGCCAGCGGGGGCGCCTCGCGCACCTTGGCGATTGCCGTGTCATACGTCTTGCCCTCGCCGAGGACAGCGTTCCGCGCGTCCGTCTTCTGCGTGGAACTGAGCTGTTTCAGAGGCGACTTCGTCTTTTCCTGCGCGGCAGCCTCAAGACAGGCCGCGCAGACGAGCGTCACGACCGTGATTCGCAGCGCGATACGTGCATGGAACATAGGATCAGACACGGAAAATAGACTCAAGACGGTCTCAAAAATGCCGGCTTGCGACCTGCTTGATCTGGAACTTCCAACACAAATGCCGATTGTCATTCCCGCGAAAGCGGGAATCCAGTGGATCACCGACGCGACCGAGACTGTCGGAATCCAGTCTTGCCCTCTTGCTGTTGCACCGTTTGCCGGATTTCCGCCTTCGCGGGAATGACGTGTCAACGTTTCTTCATGAATAGACCCGGCCGGAGGCCGATTGTCTCCATTCCCCCGACGGTCTCACTTTCTCATGCGCTTCGATGCAATATGATACCGAATCCACCGCGGGAAATCAAGCGCGTCAAGCGTCGCGGATGCAACCACGGTTTGTGGGCGATTTTGGCGGGCAATCCGGACTGTAGCGCCCCGGAGGGGCAGAACATGCCAGCCCAGGGCGAAGCCCTGGGAAACAGGCCTCGCACAGCGCCGCAAGCCCCGAAGGGGCGAGACAGAGATGTTCACGTCAACGCCGTGGCGGCAGCAGGAGCTGCCTCCTACAACGCCGGCAAGGATGCCGGCGCTCCCGGATGCGCCCCGCTGGCGTGGGAATCACAAACCCACCCCTGGCCCCTCCGAAGGAGGGGAAGATATCACTCTCCTACCCGCCGAAGGCGGGATTCCCCTCTTGAGAGGGGATGCAGAGGTGTGTTCTCTCTCTTCCTCGACCCGGCTGTGGTCTCAGAACCCACCCCTGGCCCCTCCGAAGGAGGGGAATCGAGCGGTCCGGCCGCTTGCTTGCGCGCGCGGCTCGGTTCCGCCGCGTCCGGCCGCTTGCCTGCGAGCGCGGCTCGGTTCGGCTGTGCGAGCCGGCTCGGCCCTACTCGATCGTCACCTGCGCCGCCGCGCCGCGGCCGCGGATGGTCTCGTCGTACATCATGTACGCCTCCGGCGCAAGGACCGAGTACACGCCCGTGAACCGCGGGTTCAGCACGTACTTCAGATGGTGCTCGCCCTTCGGCACCGACCTCAGAAAGAAGACCGCCTTCTCGTCGCGCGCTTCGAAGAATGTGAATGTCCCCTGCTCGCTGCCCGACACGATCGCACAGCCCGCGGGGATCGGCGATGTCACGAGCACAAAGTCGCAGTCCTCCGCCGCAACCAACTTCAGGTCGACCGCGAACTCGGTGTGCCGCGTCGCCTTGCCGTCAGGAAGCTGCACGGCGGCCGAGATTTCGATCCCATGCGAGACCGGCTGCTGCGCCTGCTTCCTCACCTCGGCATCGCAGATGCGCGCAAAGTCCCTCGTGTAGCACAACCTCGCCACGTAGCCGGGCCGCACCTGCGCAAGCCCGCCCGCCGCACCGAGGCTTTCAATGGCGAACTTCATCGTGTTCGCGCCGGGTTCCAGCTCCCGCGCGTCGAACATCTGGTACGTCCTGGCCTCGAACGGCGACGCCAGGTCCGCGGCCAGCTTGCGCGGCGACTTGCCGTTCAGACTCACGGTGCCCGCCTGCGCTATGTTTCGCTGCCGCGCCGCGCCCTCTTCCATCGCCTTGCTCAGCGCCTTCAGCGAGCCGTCGCTCTTCTCGAAGTACGTCACCAGCGCCATGATCGCGGCGGCCGTGTCCTTCGTCGAACCCCACTTGTTCCCCTGCCTCCGCGCGAGGAGCCACCGCACCGTCTCCGGGATCAACCGGTTCTCCGGGTCCAGGGCCACAACGGCCTTCAAGACGTAGGCCGTCGTTTCCACGTCGACCTGCTCCCACTTGTAGTACCAGTCGGCCGTCTCCCAGTGCGTGCCGTTCGCGTCCGAGATAGCCGCGGCCTCCAGCAGTCGCAACGCCCTCTGTGCGTCCTCGGCTTTTCCATTGTTGTTGAACTCCAGCGCACGACACGCAAGCGCGTACGGGCTCAGACCGGCGAGGTCGGGCTCCAATTCGACCACGTCGGGCGTCGGTGCGGTCTTCGCGGGATCAACGGCCGCCGCGGTATCAGCGGCCGCAGGTTCCGCCTCGAAGCCGTCCGCCTTGGGCTCGGTCTTGCAGAGCGACAGGACATAGAACATGTACGCGAGCTTGTTCCGATCCTCTTCCTTCGCGGCCATCGCCTTCAGACAGTCAACGCCTTTCTTGAGCCGTTCCGGGTCCACTGCGTAGCCGTGCGCTTCCGCCGTCTTCAGCCCGTACACCACGTACGCGGTCATGAACGGATCGGTGGGGTCGCTGCCGAACCAGCCCCAGCCGCCGTCGTCCTTCTGGAAGTTGTACAGCCTGTTCGTCCCCTCGGCAACCATCGCCGCAAGTTCGTTGTTGTAGGAACCGGGCGAGACCTTCAGCTTCGTGAAGATGTCGCTCACGGCGATGTTCGGAAGGAACTTGCTCATCGTCTGTTCCACGCAGCCGTAGGGGAACTGCTTGAGGAACTCGACGGTCTCCAGCAGGCCGTACATTTCGCCCTTGAACGGGAGCAACTGCACTTCGAGCCGCGCGGTCTCCGGCTCAGCCTCCGGCGGCAGATGGACCGAAACCGTGGTCTCGCCCGCATCGAGCTCGCCGTCGACGACCTTCCTTACCTGCTCGCCCGCGATCTTCACCGGCACATCGAGCGCGATCGCATCGGCGAATCCGACGGCGTCCGCGCCGGTGGCGTCATCCGTCTTTGAAACGCGCCCGCGGGCGGTCGCCTTGAACCGCACGCTCCCCCGGCTGGTGACCTGGATCGGCCACTCGACGATCGCCGAGCCGGACGGTGCGATGGTGAGCTTCCGCAGCGCGCGCGCCGGGTCTTGGTCGAACCCTTCACCCTCGAGCCGCACCTCGGATTCAAGCTCGGACGGCGTGAAGTTGAACACCTGCGCCTGCACGGCGCCCTTGTCGCCCGCGATGAAGAACTGCGGGCAGTAGAGGTTCACGAAGAAGTCCTGCTTCACGATGAGGTTCTCGCGCGCCTCGCCGCAGACGCCGTCGGCGGTGATCCCGCGCAGGTTCATCCGGTACGTGGTGATCGAGTCGGGCACCTTGAACTGCACGGTGCGGAGGCCGTTGTCGTCGGTCTCCATCGCGGGCACCCACAGCGCCGTGTCGGGGAACTCGATGCGCACCGGCGGTTCTGCGCTGCCGCCGCCGTACGTGTGTCTTGACCCGCCGCCGGCCCTGCCGCCAAACCTGCCGCCGCCCCCGCCGCTCATGCCGCAGACGATCGGGTCCGGCGTCACGACGCCCAGGAGCAGCTCGCCGTGCCGGCCTGCAGGGACATCTCCAACGAGAGACAGGGCCGAACCAAGATCGATCGTCCGGTACACACGCCACTGGATCACGTTGTTGCGGTTGCGACGGAAGGCCTTGTCAATGGCGGTAACGCTCTCTTCCCCGAACCGGTAGATGCGGTCGTCGACGATCCCGAGGGAAACCTCCGCGGACCGTGGCTTGCCGAGGAGGTCCTTCGTCTCGACGGTCAACTCGATCTCGTCCTTCGGGCGCGGGACCGCAACCGACGGACGTATTCCGATGCGGAGACCCGAATTGACGGGAACCTCCACGCTGCCCGCCAAGGCCCTCCCTTCCCCCACGACCTGCGCAACGGCGAAGACGCGGGCCGCGTACAGGTCCTTCAAGGTCGCCTCGACGGCGGCCGTCCCCTCGGCAAGTTCGAACGGCAGGACATCGTAAATATGCTCATCGCCGATCACAAGTACTCCCGCGCCGCGCAGGATGGTCGAGCGGATGGTAATGGTTGCTTTTTCGCCCGCGACGTAGTCCTTCTTGTCGGTGGTGAGGACGATGTCCTTCGGAGGCGCGGGGGTCTGGTCCGGCCTGGCAACCGAAGGCGGCGCCTCGAATGTGCTTCCCGCGACGGCGACTTCGTCCAGGAAGAGGGTCACGGCGCACCGCTCACCATTCGCGATCTCAACCACGATCGGCTCCGCGCCGCGCAGCGCGCGCGGCTCCTTCCGGCCGTCGTTCAGCTTCACGATCAGGAGCCGGCCGCTCTCGACAGGCGTCCCATCGGCTTTCGCGCAGGAGATTTCGAACCTGTGCGTGTCCGCCTGCGAAGAAACGAGACGCGCCTTCACGGCGAATTCGTCCGGCCTGACGCAGGAGAACGCGTAGACCCCGGAATGGACCACGGTCCCCTCGCGAACCACCTCCGCGCACACCTTGCCGGAGCTGACGGTCTTGCCGACTGCGATGATCGCCCTTCCGTCCGCGCCCACCACGGACTCGCCTTTTGCGTCCGTGTTGAGCACATGATATCTCAGCGTGGCGCCGGCCACGGGCATCCCCCACGCGTACTGGACCGACGCGCTGACGTCGCCGCTGTCGTTGCCCGCAAATTCCAGCTTGTAGTCGCTCTTGACGAAGTCGATCACTTTGACCCTTGCGGAGGCGCTGAGTCCAAGACACTCGACCGTCAACGTGATCGCTCCTCGTGGCGTCTCCTGCGGGAGGTCGATGCTGCCCCAGAACGAGCCGGGCGAACGGCCCGAAGCGGAACCGTACGTGTTTCCCTGCTGCGAAGGGCCGGCAGTCTCTTCGTCCCCGTCATCCGGTGTTGCCGCATCCAGTATGCGCCCCACCGCGAAGTCCCGGCAGAAGATCGTTCCGCCCGGGCCCTTTGCGGAGACCTTCGCGGTGAACCTCGAATCCGGCAGCTCGTACCTGCCGGTGTCTTCGGGGCCGAACTCGTTCTTCTCCTGCCTGACGATCCCCTTGAAGAAGACGCGCTGGCCCGCGCGGTAGACCGGCCGGTCCGTGTAGAGATAGACGGTCGTCTTGCGAGCGGCGCCCAATGGTCCGGGGGCGTTGGGCGTATGGATCGAGCGCTCTGCAACCCTGCGCAGCCCGCTTTCGGAAGAAAGAAGTAGCCTGTTGTCGCCGCTCCCTGCCTCGACCAGTCCTGCCTCATTCGGGTAGAAACCGACCTTCGTGTCCTTGCCGTCTTCCGAGACCTTGCTCGTTCTCAGGAGCCGCAGGATGCCGTTCAGGTCGGTCGCCCCTGGGAAGGCCTTCTCTTCGCCGGGCACACCGGGCACCCAGGTGTCGGGATCCTTGTCGTTCCGCGTCCAGACGATCTCGCGGCCCGCAAGGGTCACGCCGGCAACTGGTTTCCCGGATGTCGGTTCGCAGACGCGGACCAGCTTGAGGCTCGAGGCTTCGGCCAGGTCGATGCGGAGATCCGGCATGACGACCAACAACATCCTCCGCGAAGACTCCGCGGAGGTCGTGAACTCGGCAACATAGGCGCCCGTGTCGGGCAACGCGAACGACATCTCGAGCTGCTTTCCCCTGTCGTCCGGCCAGCCGAAGGCGTCTTCCCTGATAACGGCCTGCGCGGAAAGGTCGAGCTTGTCCAGGAAAGACTGCAGTGCCCGGAGGAACAGTCTTTCTTCGCGCAAGTCGGCCGCCATCGCGGACGGGACCCAGGACCCCTCGCTGCCGTGGTGCGCGGTCCATTGCAGGAACTCCCGCAGTTCGATCGGCGCTGGGAAGATCCTCAATCGGATCGGCCGTCGATCCGCGGACGTTGCGACGACGCGGACCGGTTCGTCAGGCCTGGCGACGATGTGGTCCTGTTCCAGCAGCGTGCGAGACGATCCGGCGAGCAGCAGTTCATGTTCGCAGAGGGCCGCCAGGATGTCATGCGGCTCGAATTGAATTTGGCCGCTGGCCTTCTCTTTCTTGAACGACTCTCGTGCCTCCGCGAATGCCGTCCTGGCCTCATCCAGCCTGCCGGCTCCGTAGAGGAGCTTTCCCGCCGCGACCAGCGCGCGGAACCGGGAGAGTGGGCTCGCGGACTCCGCCGCGACGGCGCGGAGCTGCCGCGCCAGCTCAAGCGGTTCGGGCGGCTGCGCATCACTGAGTTTGACACTGCAGGCCGAGGCCGCCGCATCGAGCATCACGCGCCTGAGCGCCACTTCGCCGGACAGCGTCTCCTGCCAGTCGCACAGGACGGACCGGGCCTCCGCCCACGTTTCCTTGCCGAAATACGCGAGCCGGTTCGCGAGGTCGAGCACGAACGGCTCGATCTCCTCGGCCGGCATCGAGGGCTTCAAGTCTCTCAGCAGGTCCTCGTAGGCCTGCGCGTACCCGCCCAGGGACGCCCGACTGTCCTCAGTGCAGTGCGCGCAAACAGGGAGATGCGACGTCGGATCGTCGAGGTCCTCCTCGATCACCTCGAATTCCTCCTCGACAGGATGATCGACTAGAGGTTCGTCCGAGACATCGCCGGCAGCTTGTGTCGTCCTGACTAGCGCCCTGCCCACAACCGGCTCGAACTTCGCCGCGCGCGGGAGCACACGGTCCTTCGTGCCGATCTTGATATCGTCCGGCGTTCCGGCTTGCCCGTCGGGTCCGAGGCTCAAGAACGCGCGGCAATGAGGGAAGTTGTCGCACGAGCAGCAGTTGCAGGGATCAGCGACGAAAGGTCGCCCCCACGGGTCGCGCAGTTCCTTTTCTGTGAGCAGCCCCTCTTTCACCAACCCGGACAACTGCTTATCCAGGCATGGCTTCCTGAGCGAGTAGTAGCGCTCTACCGCGGCAATGATATTGTTCCCTGCGATTTCGACAGGCGCAACGCGCACAGCCGAGAAGTGGCAGTGTTCGAGGTTGCACGCGGGTACCGCAGCCAGATCGTGCAGCGCGTCCTGGAACCTGCCGAACATGCCGAGCACCTCGGCCTTCAGGCAGGCGACGTGCGCCCAGAGAGGTGAACTCCGAGGAGTCTCGCTTAGGAAACGGGAGCACTCGGCGAGCACGGCGTTCGCCTCGGCGCGTGCCTCCGCATCGAGCTGCCGCGCGACAATGATCCTGGCTGTGCCGGCTTTTTCAGAACCGGACTTGTCGGCGGAATCGTCTGAGGCAACGGGTCCACTTTCAGGCCGTTCGCGCAGCTTCGCTACGCGCCCACTCAGTTCCTTGAGCCTGCTGCTACGATCGCCTATCTTGTCGTTGTCGTACACGACTTCGTTGCCCGACAATAGCGATGTCTCGACCTCGGCCTTCAGAGCGGGTTGCATATCGAGCCATGGGCCATAGAACGCCGCGAGGTTCTCCGCGTGGTAGCGCGACTCCCTCGCGTAGCCAGCGGAATTGAACAACCGGCAGGCCGCGAGCTCCGTCTCCGGTGAGCCGACGATCAGGTACACGGGGTCTCCGTAGACGGGGTCGGAGACGAGCAGCGAGGAGACGTAGGGAGATTCCGTCATGATGGTCGGCCTTTGCGAGAGAAGGACCATGTCGGCCGCGAGACTGCACGCCTGCAGTCTGTCGGCCAATGGGGCGGCTATTGTGCCGGCGTCTCTATCGGCCTCGGTCCTGTCACGCGCGCCGACTTCAGTCCTGGAATCGCCTGCGCAGGTACTCAGTACCAGAGCCAGCGCGGTTGCGGCGAGGATCGCGCAGCAACGGCCAGGCGTGTGACACTGCGCGTTGTCCGGCAACGAACGGCGATTTTCCATGGTCTACCTCCGTCAGTGTGAATGAAAGATGCGATCGAGCAACCCGGCTGAAGTCGTGATGATATGCGGGACAAAGGCCGGCGGCAAACAATCGCACAGGTGAGCCGCGGATGCAATGACCACTGCATCTCGTCATGTTAACGGGACAGCGGCGAAAAGGTTCGATGGATGTTTTCAGGTCTTTGGCGGCCGAACGACAGGCCTGGAGAGGTGCGTGTCAACGGGCATCGCCGGAAATGAGCCGGCCTTCAATCAATTTGATCTGGTCCAGGATGGACTCGCGCTTCGGCACGAGCGGATTCCTATTGAGGCTTTGCTCCAGTACCGCCTTGCGCCGCTGGAGTTCGCGGACCCTGTCGGCCGGCGCGCCCTCGGCCCGTACGACGGTCGCAGCTTGCCCTTCGCCCGACCCCGCAGGTGTCGGCAACTGCGAGGGCGGCAGAATGAACAGCATTGCCATCTCCTCGCCGCTGGGGAGGATCAGCGAGCAGGTCAGCGCCCAGTCGTTCAAGTCCACGCGCGCGGATGGGAGATCGAAGCTCCCCCTCGTGCTCACCTGCGAGTACCTGCTGTCGGGCGGGCTTCCGAACGTGATGCCGGTCGCTGTCCCGAAATCATCGTGCCAGTTGCCCACACCGAAGCCGAAGGAGAAGCCGCTGCGCTCGCTCTGTGTCGCAACCGTCCTCATGTTCCGCATCGGTGTTGTCGCGCCGAACGGGTCGTGCAGCGCGACCTTGCCAAGGTGGCAGCCGTTTATGCTGCATTCGAGATCGAGCGTGGCGTCGGTCCTTGCGAGACTGACCTTGACGGATACGTCTTCGAGTTTCGTGCAGAACGTCTCGCGCACGGTCGACGTCTTACAGCCGCACAGCGCCAGCGCAATGACCGCGGCGATGCTCGCCCATTTGTGTGCCATTGTGCGGTCTCCTTATTCTCTGCGTTGGATTCCCTCTCCCTCTGGGAGAGGGCGGGGGTGAGGGACGAAGGTACGCCCAAGACGAACAGACGTCACTCCGGGGCCTCTCTCCCACTTGTCGTTTCGCTCTGCATTCCCAATCTTGGG
>JAVHLO010000629.1 GCA_031082105.1 Planctomycetota bacterium | reverse complement strand
GATCTGCCGCGCGGGGAGCGGCCTTCATTGCCCGCGGTCCGGCGAGCGCTGTAACGCGGCCCATGACGACACGGATCAAGTGCTCACAGCCATTGCCATGCGGCGAATTCCCCCTACGAAAGGGGGACGAAGGGGGGCGTCTTTTCTCGTCCTCAAGCACACATCACGTTGAAGACAACCCCCACAATCCCCCTTTGCTAAGGGGGACTTGCGCCCGTCCCCCTTGCACGTATGGACTTGCCGCTGCAGTTATCCGAACTCCCGAGGACTGCCGGACAAGCGCACATGGTAGCGTGGGACTTTTGGTTCGTGACAATTCAAATTCCGGGCAGCCGGCCGCCTACCGCTCCCTTACGGTCGGCACTGATTCCTCAATCTCAAATGTCACGGACCACTAGGGCTCCTTCTTGATGACCAACTCCTTCACTGGCGTGTCGTCGCTCCACTTGCCCATGAACCGCTGCTCCTCCGTGTCGCCCAGGGCATACTTTCGGTTCTCTCCCTTGAAGGCGGCGTCGCAGAGGCCGTCGAAGAGTTTCCACAGCGCATAATGGTCCAGCGCGTCCACCGTGCGCGCGGCGAGCTCCATGTCCTTCGAGTCATCCTTCGTGTCACGCGGCGCATCGTCGAACCTGCCGGAGCCGAGCAGGACATCGCCCGAATCGTAGGCCTTGTTTGCCGCGCACGGCGCGAAGTGCGTGGCCTCGAGCGCCGGCTCGCCGTGATCATCCGAAACGAGGACGACGAACGCCTTGTTCTCGGGCGGGACCTGTTTCGCGCCCTTGAAGATCTTCTTGGCGTCGCCGTCGCCGACGATGGTATCCCTGTCGCCGACCACGGTGAGCAGAAGGACACCCGCAGGTATCTTCTCGAGGTCTTCGAGCGGGACGCCAAGCCTGTTCGACGGTCCCCACGACTTGCCCGGCTGGACGCACATGATCGCCTTTGGCTCGGGCAATCCGAGTGACGCTGCAAGCGCTGCCATGTTGGCCGTGGTCTGTCCGCCAGCTGAATGGCCGACGATTGCGAACTTCTCCAGGTCGGGTTTGACATGCCCCTCCTCCTTGAGTTTTCCGACGGCGTCCTTCACGGCTTGGGAGGCGTTCTGTGCGAACTTCCTGGGCGACGTCGCGAGGTTTGCCTGGTAACGCGGAAAGACAACGACGTTCCCCCGGCGGACAATGTGTTCGATCCACGCGCCATAGATGAGGGGGTTGATCCCACCCCAGCCGTGATTGAATACGACCAACGGGCCGGACTCGGGCGTGGGTTCTGCCGGCTCGTAGAGCCAGTACTGGAGGTCGCCTTCGCCGAACACGGCCTTCTTCACCACAGCGTGCTTGTAGTTCGATCCACCGGGTCCGTCGGCCGGCTGCGCGGGCGGTTTGGGCTTGCCGGCGGCGAGCGTCGGCGTCGCGAGCATCAGGGCCACAAGGGCGGTCAGCAGGAGGCGCAGACATGCACGGTGGATCGGGCTACTGTGCCTCTGCTGAGGCGGCAAGCCCACGGCGCGGAGAAGACGAAATCGGGACATGGGTTTGAACTTCCAAGACAGGTTCTTCCGTTTTCGTCCCGACCGCAGTCGGGACGAAGTCCCCCTTACGAGAGGGGGACGCAGGGGGTTGTCTTCGCTGGTCCCGGGTCACGGAGGAGTCGAAAACAACCCCCTGAGTCCCCCTTTGCCAAGGGGGACTTTCGGACGATCTCCCTTTGCCAGGGGGGCTTTCACTTGCTCCCTCAGCGTCACAGCATCTCCCCCTTTGAGATCATGACGATGCCCGATTCGGAAACTGTGAAGCGCTTCCTGTCATCTTCGATGTGATAGCCGATCTCCATGCCCTCCGGAACCGTGACGTCCTTGTCGATGATCGCGCGCCTGATTCGCGCGTAGCGGCCGACATTCACGTTCTCGAAGAGTATCGAGTCGTAGACGCTGGAATAGCTGTTGATCCTGACATTCG
>JAVHLO010000628.1 GCA_031082105.1 Planctomycetota bacterium | reverse complement strand
CGTGCCTTCGGAAACGCCACTCCGCCCTGCGGGGCTACGTGGCTTACTACAAACATTTGCGGCGCTCCTGCCACTACTCGGACAGGCTGCTTGCCCGGTCTATTCATGAAATCCGATTCGCTGTCATGCCCCCGACCGTAGTCGGGGACATCTCCTGCAGCGAAGGGCCGGACACGTCGCAAAGGAGATTCTGTCCACCGCAGCGGATCCGCCTGCGGCGGAAACCGAGTTCGGACAGTCTGTCGGGCTTCTTGCCTGCATAGAACGCGCCCGTGAAGGGTGCGCCTACGGATTTTAGGATAGGCCTAGGCGCCTTCCCCTGCCGCAAGGAGCTCGGTCGATACGATGTGCATCGCGCTCCAGAGCGCGTCGACGGCCATGTGCTGCTCGGCTGTGGAATCGAAGAGTATCTGCACGCGCGCCGGAAATTCCTCGTCGGCCCGCCAGAGCACGTACGCCAGCGGCAGCCGCGGGAATACCTTCAGTTCGTACGCCGCGTCGCCGAAGCTCAGTCGCTTGCCGCCCAGCTTCGCGCCCGCCTTCACAAACGCCTCCACGTCCGTACCGAACCGCTTCACGATCTTCGCGGTCGGTAACGGGTGCGGCGTCGCGAAAAAAAAGTCGCCGTACGCGAGCTGCTTCTCCGTCACCCATTCCCCGCTGCGCGGCGTGTCCTTCGCACTCAGCAGGTACTGCGCCGTCGACACGTAGAAGTGAATGTCCGTGACGACGGTCGGGCCGGCCACGCCCTTCTCGATCACCTTCCGCGCCGCAACAACCGCATAGGTCTGGCCGAGCATGTCCAGAATGTACGCGCCGCGACTCGCGTCGTGCTGGATGATGCACCGCGTACACACGTCCGCGGGGTCCGCCGCGGCCAGCCTCTTCCATAGATCTTCGTGGATCATCGCAGGTATCTTCCCAACTGCTTTCGACGTTCGTGACTCTGGATTCCCACTTCCGCGGGAACGGCAGAACAGAGAGGCCGGCAAGGATGCCGGCGCTCCCAGATGTCTGGATTCCCGCTTGCGCGAGAATGACAGCCTCTACCCACTTCGCCGTTCGCTGGATTCCCGCTTGCGCGGGAATGACAGCCCGACGGTTGCGGCAGGCTACCTTGCGCTTCCGCGACGAGACAACTGTCTCTCCGCGGCGTGCAGGTCTTTCCGAGTGTCCACATCAACGGAGACATTCGCTGGCATGATGTAGGCCTTCGTCCGGCGATTCTCGATGGGAACACTCCCGAATATCACCCGCCTTCCAAGCACGTACACCGCGCCGTTGAGGAGACAAGGCAAATCCACACCCGCAGCGGAACGCGCCTGCATTCCCGACACCGACACTTGTCGCCCGCGCTCACTGCCGCAGGGTCGCAGCCGACGGTCGATTCGTCCCCCGGGTTTGCCTCGCCACGGCGCGAGCCAGCCGCCGGGCCGGATTGACCGAAGCAGCTTGCGGTTCCGTTCCCCGTCCTTATCGCGGTCCATGACTCCGTCGCACCGGCGGACCGATACCACGGAATCGCAACCGCCCCCCAGAAAGAGCCGGACCGCCTCGTCGATGTGCGCCGCCTTGCGGAGCGGACTCGTCGGCTGAAGCAACACCATTGCCCGCAGTCTGATCCCATGGTTCTCAAGCCAACGCGCGGCGTGGCGGATGACGTCGATGCTCCTGGCCGTGTCCGTCGCCAGCCGGCCGGGCCGAAGGAACGGAACCTCCGCCCCAAGCCTCCGGCTCACGTCGGCGATCTCATGGTCGTCGGTCGAGACGATCGTGCGCGTGATGCACCTGGCGCGGCGCGAGGCCTCGATGGTGTAGGCGATGAGCGGCCGCCCGCAGAGGTCCACGAGGTTCTTGCGCAGAATCCGCCGCGATCCGCCGCGCGCGGGGATCAGACCGACCACTTCCGGTTTCGATGTGTCACAGCTCATGTTGTTTCGTCCGGTTTCGGAATCGAGAGAAACA
>JAVHLO010000627.1 GCA_031082105.1 Planctomycetota bacterium | reverse complement strand
TGCCTGGGCACGAAGCAGCGACTGTCCTGCCAAAGACGGGATCCGCTGAGGCGGGAGGTCGCTGCTTCGTGCCCAGGCAGCGCCGGCATCCACAGACAATGCCTGCGCCCCTTTCATTTCCCCACACAAAACCGCTCGAAGATGCTATCAAGGACGTCCTCCGCGCAGCCCCTCCCGGTGACCTCGCCCAAGGCCTCAAGCGCCTCGGCCAGGCTCAGGCAGGCAAGCTCAACGCCCTGACATGGCAGCAGTTGTGTCGCCGCCTCGGCGCAGCGGTCCTGGGCTTTCGCCAGGGCCGAGCGTTGCCGGGCGTTGGTCAGAAGGTGATGTCCCGGGCCTGCCGGGCTTGACGTGGCGACGAAACTGTGGAGCGCATCCTTCAGCTCCATGATCCCCGTCTGATGGAGGGCGGAGACGGGGAGGACACTGACGAACAACCGGCGCCAGGCGCGCACGAGCTTCGATAGAGCGGACCGGTCCCGCAGAAGGTCGCACTTGTTCAGTACGATGATCGCGGGTCTTGTCCCGACCTGTGCAAATGTATCTCGAGGTTGGAGATCGCGCGAAGCGCAATCGACGACCATCAGGAGGAGGTCCGCTGCAGCGATCGTCTCCTGTGCGGCGGAGATGGCCTGATCACGCGGCGTGCCGGGGCGTCCATCTGACCCGGGGACATGTTCCGTGACTCTTCCATCGTCGTTGACAGCGATGGTCGAGCCGGTCGCGCAGAGGTTTCCCGGAATTCCGGCCATGTCGTGCAAAATGTACCGCGTGCCGCGACGTGACAGCGTGCCCGGTGAGACGTCGCGGGTTGTTCCGGGAATCGCGGAGACGATCGTCTTTCGGCAGCGGACCAGGGCGTTGAACAGCGTTGACTTGCCCGCATTCTCGCGGCCGACGATCGCAACGTGCAGGCCTTCAGGGCGGGCAAGCCGTTCATCGTCCCGGGCGACGGTCCTCCCCAGGGCGTGGCGTACCGCGTCGATCTGCCGGGCTATCGCAGCAACGTCGGCAGTGGGGATATCCTGATCGGAGAAATCGAGACCCGCCTCAAGAGTTGCGCGTATGTCGATCAAGGCCCGACACGCCTCGCGGATTCCGACGGACAGGCTGCCTTTGAGCGCCGCGAGCGCCCGGCGCGCGGTGGCATCGTCGTCCGCGCGTATCAATTCCGATATGGACTCTGCCTGCGCGAGGTCGATACGTCCGGAGAGGAAGGCTCGTCGCGTGAATTCGCCGGGCCCGGCCTGTCGCGCGCCGAGGGCGACACAGTCTTCAACGAGCCGCTGAACCAGCGGGTAGGCGCCCGGCAGATGGAACTCCACAACATCCTCCCTCGTGTATGAACGCGGCGCGGGCATGATGTAGACAACCGACGGGATCGCGCACGGCTCGCGAGACTGGGTCTCGTCTGCATGCCGGCCGGATAGCATGAGATTTGTGCGGAGTCTTATCCACGGCGGACCCTCCCGCATGAAAGCGCGTTTCGCGCCGTGCGAGGCGGCACTTGCCGGGACGTGGCAGTTAGAATATCCTGCGCAAGTAGCTGTGCGGACGCCGAGTCCGGCGAGGATGCGAATGGAATCAGGTCCGCTCATGCGGACAATCACCCTCGAAGCGGGACCAGGCGGTGTCGAGACTGTCACAATGGTGTCGGTCATGGGGGAAGTCACAATGCGCATGCCGGGAAGGGTTCAGCGGCCGAACCGGGGTCGTCGGCGGTGAGGCGCCGGCCCGGCGGGCGTCGGTGTGCGAAAGAAGCTGGAAGTCTTGGTTATGCGCCACGACAAACCGGGTGGAAGGTCCGGCAGTCCGAGAAGCCGCAAGACTTCCTCGGGTCGCGCGGTCCCTTCGTTCGTGACCTTGACGGTCATCAGCAACCGATCGCCTTCAATCCTGATCTCAAGCAGATAGGGTCGGATGTCGATTCTTCGTTTGCCCTTGGGATTGACTCGGACAATGTGCG
>JAVHLO010000626.1 GCA_031082105.1 Planctomycetota bacterium | reverse complement strand
TCCAACCGGACTTCGGACTGTGAAATCCGCAATCCAAAATCAAAAATCCAAAATCTAGAATTCGATCTTCTGTCTCATATCCATGTCGAACAGGACGCGCTCCTTGGCCTTGTCGATGCCGAGCCCGGCCCGTTTCTTGTTGATATGATCGATGAACAGCGCGGCCAGCTTGCTCGGATCAGGTTCGAAGGCCCACCTCCCGCCCGTCATGGTCTCGAACTCCTTGAAGAGCAGGTTCGTGAGCACCTCGCTGCCGAGTACGGGGAAGCTCACGCCGAACGCAACCAGGGCGCCGCTGGCGACGAAATACTGACCGATCGCGATGGCCTTTTCGCTCATCCATTCGGGCGCGCAGCCGGCAACGGGCAGGTCGGAGATGTCGTTGCCGAGCCCGCCTTCGAGCACCATCTCCGTGCAAGCCACGAGGATGCGCGAATTGTCGACGCACGACCCGCTGTGGAGCACCGGCGGAATGCCGACCGTCTCGCAGACCTCGGCAAGGCCCTTGCCGGCAAACTTGACGGCCTCGGGTGTCAGCAGGTTGGCCTTGGCGCAGGCCATCGCGGAGCAGCCCGTCTGCACAACGAGGATGTCGTTCGCGATCAGTTCCTTCACGAGGTTGACGTGGACGCTGTCATGGGTGACGCGCGGGTTGTTGCAGCCGACCACGCCAACGATTCCGCGGATCTTGCCGTTCATGATGTTGTCGTTGAGCGGCCTGTACGACTGGCGGTACGTTCCGCCGAGCATGTAGTTGATGGTCTCGTGGCTGAAGCCGGCGATCAGGTCGGAAGAGTCCTTCGGAATGCAGGTTTTTCCTCTCTTCTTGTAGTTCTCGATCGCCGTCTTGACGATCTGTCTTGCGCTGTCGAGCGCGTGGTGTTCGTCGAACTGGATATGCTGTGCGCCGGCGAGTTTCGCCTTGGATGAAGTCGTGATGATCTTCGTATGGCGACGCGACGCGACCTCAACGAGCGACGGCATGATGCACTGCACGTCGACGACCATCGCCTCGACCGCGCCGGTGAGGATGGCCAGTTCCTGCTGGACCATGTTGCCGGCCAGAGGCACGCCGTGGCGCGTGAGCATTTCGTTGGCCGTGCAGCAGATACCGGAGAGGTTGATCCCCTTTGCGCCGTGTTGCTTCGCGTATTCGATCATCTCCTTTTCGCGGGCCACGGTAACGATCATCTCGGACAGGAGCGGCTCATGGCCGTGGACGACGATATTGACCTCGTCCTCTTTGAGGACACCCAGATTGACCTTGCCGCGGAGCGGGAAGGGCGTTCCGAACATGATATCCTGCAGCTCGGTTGCGAGCATCGACCCGCCCCAACCGTCGGCGAGCGCGCAGCGCGAGCCCTGGATGAGGAGGTTCTTGACGTCTAGGTCGACGCCGGTGCTGGTGCGGTGCATCATTTCGACTACTTCACGGTCGACCGCCCTGGGCACCATCCCGAGCTTCTTCCAGATTTCCTGCCTGGGCTTGGGCGCCCGCTTGATGAAATTGAGTTCGCCGTCCTGCCGTGTATAGTCCTGGACCGCGATGTTACCTATCTCCTCGGCGATCTGGTATTTTGTCTTTCCCTCTGTGGCGACGTTCCACATCCCTGCGAGCTTGTGGAGTTTGACCTCGTCCTTGATATCGTACCCCTGGACTTCGCGTCGCGCCGCGCCGATGAACGTCTGGACGACGGCCCTGCCGTGGTCCGAGTGCGCGGAAGTCCCGGCCGCGATCATGCGGCAGAAATTCCGGGCGGCGATGATGCCGGCGTCCGCGCCGCAGACGCCCCTGCCCTCTTCAGGCTTCTTCGGGTTGATGCGGCACGGGCCCATCATGCAGACCTTGCAACACGTGCCCGCCGAGCCGATCGGACATGGCTTCAACGTGGCGGCCCGCTGGAACACGGTCGGGACGTTTTCCTTTTCGGCGACCTCCAGCATCTCGCATGTGGCCTTGCAGATACT
>JAVHLO010000625.1 GCA_031082105.1 Planctomycetota bacterium | reverse complement strand
AGTTTTTAAGGCCCTGATCCGAAATTTCAATTTCCGTATCTGAAATCAATCCGGAGTCCAAGCGCTTCGAATCGGCGAGCGACACCCACTTGATGCCACCATTGTAATACTCGGGATTGCTTTTGTTGGGTGTGTGCCCAGAGCCCCTTTTTGCTAACTTTTCAAGTTTTTGCTCCTCCCACTCCCTCTCATCCCGGAACTCCGGGAAGCGAAGGCGGGGTTGGGTTTCGCCGGGGCGTGGGAAAAGCTGCTGCATGAGGCCACGCTTGTGGTCGCGCAAGCCCGCCAGCTTCCGCACCTCGGCGGCGATCAATTCGTCCGCCGAACTTAGGCAATCGGCGATCTTCTTCTGCTCTTTCGCAGGTGGCTTCGGGACCGGCATTGCCATGAATTCACCGGTTGTAATGCTCATTCGATCGTGCCGTGCCCCCATGTTCGACACTCGCCTCAGGTAAGGGTGCCATGAAGCGCTCTTGAAATAGTATTGGTAGAAGTCCGTGTTTTCATCCGTAAATCGAAAGACGGTGTAGAGAGGTGACATCAGGCCTTTGCCAATGTTGTTCCTTGAAATCGGACCTAGAGGAGCAAGGATGGATTTTCGTGGGTTGTAGACAAAATCGCCGAGGTCAACGATGTAGTATCCGTCAATGTTGCCAGCGTTCGCGATATCTTTGTCGAAGTAATCTCGCTGATCAAGGACGCCATGCTCCGCGGAGTTAGTCAGAACGCGTGCGATGCTCCCGTCAAGCTTCTTTGTCGTGACTTGTTCGGCAACTTGCTCAAGCGGAACCTCCTCCCACCCGGGCTTGTCCCGGAACTCCGGAAACCGCAGTTTCGGCGTTAATGTGCCCTTGCTCTTTTTCATGGTTTCAGCCTCATTGCTCATATGCGTTCAGTCCGGAGATGGTTCGGCCGGCGGCGCGTTTCTTCAGGAGCGGGACGAGGTCGTCCATCAGCTCCAGTTCCTTTTCGCGGCGTTCGCGCCAACCCAGGCCGAGCGGTTCCATCAGGTCGGTGAGCTGCTCGCCGTCAAAGATCATACGGTCAAGGATGGCATCCACAAAGCTTTGCAGCGCCTCGTTCGTCAAGCCGTGGCTGCCCGCGACGGCGGCGAGTTCGGCGGCGCGGCGCTCGGCCTTGAAGCGTTCGTAGCCGTTGCGGACCTGCTCCTCGGTGAGGGGCCGGCCGGTTTCGAGCGTCCGGACGTATTCGGTGATCTCTTCGAGTTCATCCATGAACTTAGCGTCGGACCGGATGAGGCTAATGAGCTGATCGCGGCTCATTTCTCGCTGGCTCGGTGTCTGCCCGCTGAAGCGGGCGATGAGGTTCATGATGTAGTCGTAGTCGATGTCTGCCGAGGCGAAGAGGACAAACTCGAAATCGAGCTGGTTAATCGTATCCTGCGTGGCGCTGTCGCCGCCCCCGGCAGTGTCGCCGCCGGCCTTGTCCTGCTTGGCTTTGAGGCGTTTGGCGGTTTCGAGGTAGACGCCGCGGAAGGCGCGGGCGTCTTCCCTGGGGAGCGTCTGCTCGATCTCCCGGCGCTGCTCGTCGGTGAGGTCGGTGTACTGGTCGAGTTGGGTCGTGAGGCGCTGGACCTCTTTGAACTGCTTGACGAAGGCTGCGCGGGCGTCGTCGCCCTTGAGGTTGGGTACGGCTTCGGGGCGCGGGTCGAGGCCCTGGGACTGGAGGAAGTCGTCCAGTTTCTGCCTGGCGGCCTTAAGTTGTTCGATCACGACGGAGGCTTTGTCGACGAGCCAGATTTCCTTCGCCTGTTCGGCTCTTGCGCCGGAGAACATGGTGATGGCTTCATCGACTTTGTCCTGCTGGCCGCGGAAGTCGAGGATGTGGCCGTAGGGCTTGGCGGCATTGAGGACGCGGTTGGTGCGGGAGAAGGCCTGGATCAGGCCGTGGTGCTTGAGCTTCTTGTCGACGTAGAGGGTGTTGAGGTACTTGCTGTCGAAGCCGGTGAG
>JAVHLO010000624.1 GCA_031082105.1 Planctomycetota bacterium | reverse complement strand
CCCCCTTTCGTAAGGGGGACTTCGTCCCGACTGCGGTCGGGACGAAAACGGGCGCAAAGAGTCGATTGCGCTCCCGGCTTGGACATTGGGACCGCGAAAGCGGTCCAAGGCCCTTTTTTTTATGCGCCATGAAACGCGAGGACTTTGACGGACTGATCCGACGCGCGATCCACGGGCTCCCGAAGGGGTTCAGGAGGCGACTGAAGAATGTCGTCATCGAGATCCAGGACGATCCTTCACCGGCCGATCGCAGGCGGCTGCGATTGCGTCCGGGCCAGACGCTCTTCGGCCTGTACGAGGGCGTCCCGTTGACGATGCGCAACGCGACGGACCTGTACCCGCTGTTGCCCGACAAGATCACCATCTACCAGGGCCCGCTCGAACGCGCGTGCGACACGGAAGACGAGATCATCACGCAGGTTCGGGATACCGTGAAGCACGAGGTCGGCCACTTCTTCGGCCTGTCGGAGGAGGAGCTGAAGGGAGGTCTAGAATACTGAGCAAGGGCAGACTCTAGAATTAATTTCGAGTGTTTCCGGCTTCCGCTATGTAGCCACTGAACGCACTGAAGGCACCGAAAGAGCGAAGAAGACCGACACCTTCGGCGCCTTCAGTGTCTTCGGTGGTCAGTCTGGCCCCTCGGGATTGGCGGTGCGCTCCGCGCGAGAATGACCCTCCCGATCCCGAGTCTCTTGAGCCGGCCGGAGCACGCAGCGGCGTGTCTCCGGTCTTTGCACAAACCGAACAAGGTCGATCCGCTGCCGGTCATCATAACGCGCACGAAGCCGATCCCCTCCATCCGCCCCTTGAGCCGTCTCATGCGCGGCTTGACAAGGAAAGCCGGGGGCTCAAGGGCGTTGGACATGCCCACCCCGACATGGTCGACTCCACCGCACGACATTGGGGTCAGATCTTGAATTGAGCCTTTGTCCGGTGCCACTGATGGGACGCTGTCCCGGACTGCGCCAGACCGCGATTCCGTTGCGGCCAGCCTGTCCCAGGTTCGGTAGACATCCGCCGTCGCGATCCCCCACGGCGGCACAAGCAGGACAAAATGGAGCGTGGCCGGCGGCTTCAGCGGTTTCACCTTCTCTCCCCTGCCCGTGCAGAGCGCGGTGCCGCCCTTCAGAAAGAACGGCACGTCGGAGCCGACCGAGGCCGCAAGTCTCGCCAGCGACGCGGGACCGAGCGGCGAACCGAAGAGCCGGTTGAGCGCAACCAACACCGCCGCGGCATCGCTTGAACCGCCGCCCATCCCCGAAGCCAGCGGGATCCGTTTCAGAATCTCGATAGCGATCTTCGCATGCCCGCCACGGGCCGGCAGGCCGAGGCTTCTTTTTGCAGACGCAAGAGCGCTTCGCCCTCCCGCCCGTTTCGAGCCGCGCATCTTCACAAGGAACAGCTCCGCGGCACGATACGCGATGTTGTCGGTCCCCGACGGCAGGCCGGCCGACGAAGGCCGCTTGCGCGCCCCTGCCCATCTGCAGACGACCGCGGGCTTCTCCACATCGCCAGCCGCGCCCGAATGGGAGACCGAGACCTTCACGTCGTCCGCGAGGTCGATCTCGTGCATGACGGTCCGCAGCTCGTGGAACCCGTCGGGTCTGAGACCCACGACCTCGAGGAAGAGGTTCAGCTTGGCGTGTGCGCGGAGTCTGATTGTTCTCATGGGACTGTGAACCCCAGTCAACCGCCGCGGGATTCAAGACCGCTCGCGGCGGATGAGATCGTCGTATGTCTCCCGACGCGAGACGAGGCGGTGTTTTCTTCCTGAGACGAGCACCTCGGCCGATCGCGGACGGGAATTGTAGTTGGACGACATGGAAAAACCATAGGCGCCGGCGCTGAAGACCGAGAGCAAGTCGCCGCGCGAGACGCGCGGGAGCCGTATTCCCTTCGCCAGGAAATCCCCGCTCTCGCAGATCGGCCCGACGATGTCCACCGCAAGAAGATCGTCCGCCCACCCCGCAGTCCCCTCTCCCTCTGGGAGAG
>JAVHLO010000623.1 GCA_031082105.1 Planctomycetota bacterium | reverse complement strand
CTTTCGGCCGCAGTCTGGGTTTCGCCTTTGGCTTCGTCTTTGCCTTTCCGCTTGTTTTGGTCGCCGGTTTCAGCCTCGGTTTCGCGCGCGCCTTCGGCCTTGCCGCCGTCTTCGGTTTCGCCTTTCGCATCGCTGGCTTCGGCGGCTCAATGTAAACTGTCGGCTTCAGCGAGAGCGGGACCTCCAGTCCAAGCTCCGTCAACTTCCGCGAGGTCGGTCTGCCCTTCTTGTCCCAACCGCGCAGATAGTAGTACTCGTCGAGCATCTGATCGATCTGCGCTTTCGTAACCTGCGCGCCCTTGGTCGGACCGTTCGTCACGCCCTCCTCGAACACCCGCGCCGGCGGATAGTCGAACTCGCGCCCGAACTCCTTGATCTCCCTCAACGCAAAGAGCCGGTTCAGGTTCCAGACGCGCTCGGAAGCCTTCAACAGGTCCGCGAGAGTGTGCTTCATCCCGGTGCAGACCCGGAACAGCTCGGCGTACGATTCAAGCGCGATCTCCAGCTCCACCCACTGCAGCCTGCACGCGGCGAGCATGTCGAACATCGGCCGAATGTGCTGCAGCTCGATCACGCGCTGTGCCTTCCCCTCGTAGACATCGCGTCCCTTCTGGATATCGTGCGTGATGGCCCACGCTCGGTTATGATGCGCTCCGATGTCGCACGTCATGTAGGCGAGCAGCATTGCAGGCGCCCTGCGCGATTCGTAGCCGCTGATCTCCAGCCCTTTGACCTGCATTCCGATCTTCTCCGAGCCCTTGCCGAACTTCCCGGCCGCAGATTTGACGCCCTCGGCGAGTATGTCTCCAATGCCCCTCCTGTAGGCGATCAGTTCCATGAGACCTACGAAGGAATCGATGCTGCCGAACTTGATCTCGAACCCGCCCGTCTGCTCTTTCGTGATCATCCCCTTCTCGAAGCACTCGGCGGCGAAGCCGGCCACGTTTCCGCCCGAGATCGTGTCGATGCCGAGCTCGTCGCAGATGTAGTTCGCGTACGTGAGGTCGTGGATATTGCCGATGGCGAAGTTGCCGCCGATGAGCGCGGAGGTCTCGTACTCGGGACCTTCGACGTAGACATCCTTGTCGCCCTTGCGCGTCTTGGAGTACTTGCCGCAGGCCATCGGGCAGCCGAAACACGCCTTCGAGCGCACGAGCGTCTCGGCGACGAGTTTTTCGCCGCTGATATTGAGATAGTCCTTGAACTGCCCGGACTGGAAATTACGCGTCGGGAAAGCGCCGATCTCGTTCGCCCAGGTCACGACGCTTGCGGTGCCCTGCTGCTGCCACAGCTTCATCGCGGGATGGCTGAAGCACTGCTTGAATATCTGCTTGCCCAGTTTGAGGAGCCCGTCGGGATCGGCGACCCTGATCGAGCCGGTGCCGCGCACGGCGATCGCCTTGAGGTTCTTCGAGCCCATGACGGCGCCAAGCCCTGTCCGCCCCGCCTGCCTGCCGAAGTCGTGCGAGATGCACGCGTACTTCACGAGGTTTTCGCCCGCGGGGCCGATGATGCAGATCTGGAAATCCTCGCCCAGGTCGTCCTTCAGCATCTTCTCCGCCGTCATGCTGCCCTTTCCCCAGTATTTCGAGGCGTCGCGAAGTTCGACCTTGTCGTCTTCGATGATAAGAAACACGGGCCGGGGCGATTTGCCCTCGATGACCACCGCATCGTAACCTGCGTACTTGATCTCCGCGGCTATCAGGCCGCCGATGTTGCTGTCACCGTAGAGACCCGTTGCGGGAGATTTTGCGGCGAAGGTCGTCTTTCCTCCGGCGGGCAGGAAGAGTCCCGCGAGCGGGCCGGAGGCCATGACGAGCTTGTTGTCGGGCCCAAGCGGATCGGTTCCCGCCCTCAATTCATCGTAAAGGATTTTCGCGGTGAACCCGCGCCCACCGATGTAGTCGCTCGCCAGTTTCTCCGAGACCGGCTCCTTCCTCACCCTGCCAGAGGTCATGTCCACCCTGAGAATCGTTCCGCCGTATGAGAACATGGTC
>JAVHLO010000622.1 GCA_031082105.1 Planctomycetota bacterium | reverse complement strand
GGCGAGCTGGGCCTGCACGGCGTCACCGTCGAGGAAGAGTACGGCGGCCTCGGCCTCGGCTATCTCGAGCACGTTGTGGCGATGGAGGAGGTGTCGCGCGCCTCGGCTTCGATCGGCCTGCCTACGGGGCCCACTCCAACCTGTGCGTCAACCAGATCCGGCGCTGGGGCACCGAAGAGCAGAAGCGCAAATACCTGCCGAAGCTGATCAGCGGCGAGCATGTCGGCTCGCTGGCCATGTCCGAGGCCGGCTCCGGCTCCGACGTCATGTCGATGCGCACCCAGGCGAAGAAGGTCGGCGACCGCTACGTCCTGAACGGCACGAAATTCTGGATCACCAACGCCCCGCACGCCGAGACCCTGGTGGTCTACGCCCGCACCGGCGAAGGCAACGGCGGGGTCACCGCCTTCCTGATCGAGAAGGGCATGAAGGGCTTCAGCGTCTCGAAGAAGCTGGACAAGATGGGCATGCGCGGCTCGGACACCGCCGAGCTGGTGTTCGAAGACTGCGAGGTCCCGGAAGAGAACGTCATGGGCCCGGTCGGCGGCGGCGCCGGGGTACTGATGAGCGGTCTCGACTATGAGCGCGCCGTGCTGGCGGCCGGTCCGCTGGGCATCATGCAGGCGGCGCTGGACGTGGTCCTGCCCTACGTCCGCGAGCGCAAGCAGTTCGGCAAGCCGATCGGCAGCTTCCAGCTGATGCAGGCCAAGGTCGCCGACATGTACGTGGCCCTGAACTCGGCCCGGACCTATGTCTATGCCGTCGCCCGGGCCTGCGACGCCGGCAAGACCACGCGCTACGACGCCGCCGGCGCGATCCTGCTGGCCAGCGAGAATGCGGTGAAGGTCAGCCTCGAGGCCGTCCAGGCCCTCGGCGGCGCCGGCTACACCAAGGAATGGCCGGTCGAACGGCTGGTCCGCGACGCCAAGCTGTACGACATCGGCGCCGGCACCAACGAGATCCGCCGCTTCCTGATCGGGCGCGAGCTACTGGGTGGCTGATAACGACCCGATCAGTCGCTTTCAGGAGGCGATTTTCGCGACCGTATCGCAAAGCTCCGGGCCCACCCCCGAGTTGGAACAGGCGTTCAGCAAAGACCTCGTCGCACTAGATGGCGTTCCTGAACGGCAACCATTTTCCGATCTGAAGGGTTTTCCGCGGTTCCAGCGCCTTAGCCTTTCTTTCTTGGGTGCGCGCTTCGCACTCTTGGGTCTAGCGCCAACGAGGCAAAGGATACTCAGACTCCGAAGCCTCCCAATGTCAGAGCGACTGCGGATAGTTCAGACGCTTAGCTGGCACCACAGATACGTATTGCGGGAGAGATGTAGACGCATCATGGATCTGTTGAAGCAGGCCGAGAATGCAACGGAAGCAGGACCGGCAATAACAAGAATTGCATCTCGCTATAAATCAAAGACTGATCAGCTTTTACAGCCCAGACATCGAGGAGTGCATGAGTATGAGCACCACCACTCTCTAATAAAGCAACTCGAAACGCTTGAGCTTCTGACCAGTCCCGCCGTTGGCGACGTGGATTTTATACGAGCCATGGAATTTCAGCGAGACTCTGCGTCAAGAAGAGCGAAGCGCCTTGTGCTGTCGGAGCTGTCTAAGGATGACGCCCAATTTCTGGAATTGACCGACGCTTCCTTTGGTGAAGCGTTCGACATCCAAAAGGTGTGGCGTTTCTCCTCATAACCGCACGCGCTACTCCGCCGGACAGTCGCCGAGCCGTTCGGCGGTCATCGTCATCGAGATCTCGGCCATCGACGGGGTCGGCGCCGGCGTCGTCGTGCTCTTCACCTCCATCGTATAGTTGCGGGTGTAGTCGCCGGTGACCCGGGTGTCGGTGACGGTGCGGACGCCGTCATCGGAGGTGCAGACCATGTGGCCGACCATGGCGTCGCCCTCGCGGCGGAACGACTGCTGGTCGCAGGTCATGCCCGGCGACTGCGGCGTCGCGCCCTCGGGCGGTTCGAACGTCGCCTCGCGGATGCA
>JAVHLO010000621.1 GCA_031082105.1 Planctomycetota bacterium | reverse complement strand
CCCTCCCCTCCGGTGAACTTGACCGTGCTCTTCGGGTAAACGGCCAAGACAAGCGTAATCAGAAGCGCTCCAAACAAGCCCGACGTGAAGGCGAGGAGGATCTGGACGAGCGTTGGCGGGAAATAGACCAAAAGAGAAGCGCCCGGTAGCCAACCGCGCCTCAGGACCCGCATCTCTTCAAATGCAGATCGAAGAGCCTGCCCCTGACGCACCTTTTCTCGTGCCGCGGCGATGCTCGTACGGGTGGCCTGAAGCTGGTTGTAAGCCCGGTCGGCGATCCGGCCCTGCGCGAGTTTACGCTGATGCAAGGCTTCCGCACTTGGCGAACGATTCAGCGCCGCGTGCAGCGCCATTCCGTCGGCCACTGAAAGGCTCTCGAGTGCAAGGCACCGGCGGCTCGCGTGCCAGAGCGCCATCTGATCTTTGCCTGGACTGAAGGTGCACAGGTCACGGTCAATGAGGGGCTGGAGTGCAGCATCGACTTCGCTCCAGGCGACATCTGAGTCTGATACGAGTTCCTGATACTTGAATTCGGCTTCCCGCTGCTCCTGCACACGGGTTCGTTCTTCGACGATCAAATCGTCAATCTCTCGCCGGAGCTGTTCGAGGTCCAAGATTTTCGCATGGGCGGCGCTGTATCCGACATCGGATTTGATCGACACCAAGGCCGCGGACACCTGCTGCTGTGCTGCCCCGACCATCAACACGACGGCGAAAGCGTAGATCACAAGGATCACGCCAAGAAATCGTATTGCTCCCACAAGGAGCGGGGATTTTATAACTGTGCTGAGTTGCATCTCACCCCACCTCCAAAGTCACGACAATGCGCGAGACGCTCACTTCCCCCAGCGCGCCTCGCTATCTCGCTCCAAGCCCACAGCGATGCGCCTTACGGTAGGACGAACACCCGCAGACCCCTCTCCGCGATGACTGCGCCGGCGGTCCGTCGGCACGGCGCAGCGACCAGGCTCCTGAACGAGGCGCCTGCGATGTCCCAAAGTTCCCGGTCGTCGATCGATGCGGCCATGAGCGTCGGAAAGAAGTCAGTATTCGTGAGCCGCTCGACCGTTTCGACCGTGGTGATGTGGGCACGCAGATAATCGACTGCGGCCTGGCCATCCACGTCCGCCTGATCGTGCGGGAGGAGAATGGTCAGCGTTTTCAGCCGACCATCGCTTCCCTCCCGCGCGAGAATTTTGAAGTAGGCCGACGGCACAGCGACGTTCGTCTGGCCTGACCGCGACCGCATCCGAACGCTCTCGTGGTCGCCGTCACGAACCCCATCACCGTTCCGATCGAAGACAGCGCCGTTGAGGATGTAGACGGGGGTCCCGTCTTCCGCCCAATGCCGGGCGAACGTCTCGAGTATCTGCCAGACGCCGCGGTTGAACTGGCAGAATTGGGGCGACATGTTCGACATGATGAAGGTGTTGATGATGGGGATGTCCCCGAACGTCATGTCGGCGTTCGGGACCATGTGTCCTTGGTCGAAGATCGCCTCATTGTAGTCTGCCGGCCGGGAGGCAACGGCCCCGGGGATCCGGGGGTCCTGCCGGAAACAGTCGATGCGGCCGCCCTCCAGCTCCTTCAGCCCAAGGACGTTAGCGGCCCAGACTGGCCCGCGCAGATCGTCGTCGTACTCGATCACATAGTCCCGCTGGACCAGGCGTCGCTGGTTCGCAGTGTTCGCTGTGAGCGGCTCGCCCCAGGGAAATACCATTTCGCTCGCGAGATTGCGGTCCCGCTCATTGAGCCAGAGCTGGCGATCCGCGGCCTCCCGCTGGGCGGCGGTGCAGTCGGCGGCATAGCTCGCCGTTGGCAACGCAAGGATCAGTGCGAGAGCACCGAAGAACCAGGAGAACTTCCTCATCGACATGGCTTCCCCCCAAGGAACCGAAGGCTTGGCTGCGCTAGTGCGACCGGCGATAGGCCGCGACCTGAGCCGCTGTGACGTCGCGGGCGTAGCAAATCGGAGAAGCGCCGCCCGGGCGGCTGTAGGCGCTGCGGGGGGCGCAGCGCC
>JAVHLO010000620.1 GCA_031082105.1 Planctomycetota bacterium | reverse complement strand
GATCGGCATCCGCGAGGCGTTCCTCTTCAAGCTGGTTGCGGCAGTCGCGCGCGTCATGAAGAAGCAGTACCCCGAGATCGAGGAACGATCCGGGAACATCGCGCGCTTTCTTAAAGCGGAAGAGGAGAAGTACGCGGGGACCGTGGAAGAAGGTTCAAAGAGACTCGTAGAGATCGCCGAGAAGCTCGTCAAGAACGGCAAAACGGTGTTTCCCGGCGAGGAGGCATTCATCCTGTACGACACCTTCGGCTTCCCGGTCGAGAAGGCCGAGGCGTTCCTTGCATCACGCGGGATCACGCTCGACACCGCCGGGTTCAAGAAGGCCATGGAGTCGCAGAAGGCGCAAGCCCGGGCGGGCAGCAGCATCGCGTCGACGATCTTCGCCTCGGGCCCGTTGCGCTCGCTCAAGGAGACGCTCCACGGCACGGAGTTCGTCGGCTACGACACCACGCTGTGCGACGGCAAGATCGTGGGGATACTGCGCGGTGACGAACTCATGAACGAGTTGCACGCCCCGGCAAAGGCCACGATACTGCTCGACAAGACCTGTTTCTACGGCGAATCCGGCGGCCAGACGGGCGACACGGGGACGATGATGTCGTCCGCGCACGGCGAGATGGAGTTCGTGGTCGAGAACACGCGGCGAGAAGACACGTTCGTCCTGCACGAGGGGAATCTGCGCAAGGGCTGGCTGAGGATCGGCGATACCGTGAATGCGGGAGTCGACCTCGAGCGCAGGCGCGCGGGCGCGCGGGCGCATACGGCGACTCACCTGCTGCAGAACGCCTTGCGCGCCGTGCTTGGCAAACACGTCGAGCAGGCCGGCTCGCTCGTCGCGCCGGACAGGCTTCGCTTCGATTTTGCCCACTTCGCGTCGCTCTCCACGGAAGAACTGAGCCGGGTCGAGGAGCTGGTGAACTCGAGGGTGGTCGAGAACGAGCCGGTGACGACAGTCGAAGAGTCGTTCGAATCGGCGAAGAAACTCGGGGCGCTCACGGTGCCGGGCGAACGTTATGCGGAGCGGGTCCGGATGGTGTCGGTGGGGGAGTACAGTCGGGAGCTTTGCGGCGGCACGCACGTGCGGCGCGCGGGCGATATCGGGTTGTTCATCATCACCGGTTCGTCGGCGGTTGCGGCGGGTGTGAGGCGTATCGAGGCCCTGACCGGTCACGGCGCGCTGAAAGAAATCGCGCGCCTGAGAACCGTGCTCGCGCGCGCGGCGGATGCTGCGCGGGTCACGCCGAACCACCTTGCCGGCAAGATCGAGTCGATGTTCACGGAGATCAAGGAGCTCAAACAGGAGGCGGGTCGCGCGAGACGTCAGGACGCCGACCATTCCGCGTCCGCTGCGGTGGCGAACGCGAAGGTCGTCGGCGGCGAGAAGTTCGTTTGCGAGAAGTACGACAGCGTGTCCCTGGAAGAACTCCGCAACCGAGGTGACGCTTTTGTGAAGAAGGAGAAGTGCGGCGCGGCCTTCCTTCTGTCGGTTGTGGGAGAGAAGATTGACGCCGTGCTTGTCGTGCGGGCCGAGCTTGCGGGAAAGAAGGCGAACGCCGGCGCATGGCTCAAGGATATCATGGCGAAGGTCGGCGGCAGCGGCGGCGGGAGGCCCGACATGGCCCAAGGCGGCTTCAAGGACAAGGAGAAGGTCGAGGCCGCGATCCAGCGGTTCGCAGAGCTGGTGGACGACCTCGCCGGAAAGTAGGGCGGAACTCAGTTCGCCTATGCCATGCGGAAGCTACGCCGGGAGGGCGAGGCTCCTGCCGAGCCGTGACCTTCAATGTGCCATTTGCCGCAGCCCTGTTTTGCCTGAGCGCAGTCCTTTGCGAGGAGTTCGTCAAGTCTCCCGGCCGTTGCCAAGATGTGGAGTTAAGTGTATAGTGTCGACCTGACCCTGAGCGTTCTGGCCGGGCGCACGTGCGGACGGAGCTTCCCCTCCTCTGGAGGGGCGAGGGGTGGGTTCTTCCGCGCATCCGACACTCGCCGGCACAAAACAAAACACACCCCTTCGTCCCCTCTCGAG
>JAVHLO010000061.1 GCA_031082105.1 Planctomycetota bacterium | reverse complement strand
CTCCACCAGAACCCGAGCTCGGCGAGCCCCTTGGCCTGTCGCGTGCTCGTTGAGCCGACCGTTGCCGGCATGAGCATGCCGCGCGGCTTCACCCAGAATTCTAGCGTGCCCTGTGTGGGGTTCCCGCCTGGATTGCCTGACCCGATGCCCAGCGTGCTGAACATGTTGTTCCGGTACCGGTCCGCGCCATGGATCGGGCCGTCATGAGTGACGTCGCTGAACCGGAAGGGGTCGTTGAAGGGGTTCGTGTTCGGGTACGAGCCGAGGCTCCCCTGGTACTTGCCGAACAGCGTCCGCCTCTGCGCAGAGCTGGCGAACGCGTTGATGTCCTTCGATTTCCATGAAGTCGGATTCTGAGCGAAGACGCTCGACGGCATCGAATCGAGCATGTCCCAGTTCTGGAAATATCTGTTGCACGAGCCCTGGAATGCGCCCCACACGGGCGCAGTGATGATCTGGCCGTCCAGGTCCGACCCCGTAGTCGGCGCGCCGTCACGGATGTCCATGTTCGCGGACGAGACGTCGCCCATGGACTCGGGCAGGTACCCGAACCGCGCGCTGGACATGGAATTCGCATTGACCCGGAAATCGCGCTGCGTGCCGTGTCGCACGGTGTGGAACGCGCGCACCACAGCGCGGATTCTGGACGTCGCTGCGACTTCCGACTGACTGTCAAGGACGCGGCCGACCGAATCGATCTCGAAGTAGCCGCCGGAAGAGAAGCAGAATTCCGTTGTGTAGTAGCCGATCGAGCTGGGCGGCGCGGGATTCAACAGGTCGGTCTTGTCTATATAGGCGTACGAGACCGTCGGAATCGCGGCGTAGGTGCCGGCCGGGACGACCCAGCCTGTGCGGCCGGCGTCGTCGTTGTTGAACTTCGCCAGTCGCGTGTTCGGGTTTGCGTTCGCCTTGATGATCTGGCCCTGTTCCAACGAGATCAGGCTGGGCGTGACCAACCGCTGATCGACGAACGCGTCAAACTGCTCCCACGTGCCGAAGGGGCCGGTGGCCGCGGCATTCCCGAGGAAATTGATGGTGCTCAGCCCCCGTCGGAAAGTGATGATCGCGTCGGCAATGCTGCCCGCCTGCGCCGCGGTGATGGGTGTCGTGTCGCGGGTGAGGTAGCCTTCGTACGACAACTCGGGCCCGCTCGCAAATCGAAAGCCTCTGGGCACGACAATGAATATCCGGGCAGCGAGGTTCTGGAGCACGGCAATAAGGACCTGACGCGGGGCGCTGTTGACATCGATCGGCGCGCGCGGCTGCAGGGCGAAATCGTAATCGTAGCGGAGCGGCCCCTGGAACTGGTTATTCCCGAAGAAGTCGGCGAACCATACGTCGTCCGTCTGCTTCGAGGTCGGGCGCCCGACGGTCGGAAGCGCAACCTGCGGTTTCGGCGCCACCACGCACGTGTCCACCCAGGTCTGGTTCGATACCGTCAGGTATCGTTTCAAACGGTCGTAGTCCGTCCGCGCCTGCGATCCCACGGGCCCGATGACTGTCAGGAGCGCCGCATCACATACGCTCGCATACCCGCCTGTCGGCAGGCGGGTGGAGGCGTCCACCGCTACCGAAGGCCTGTTGGCCATGATCGTGTTGCCGAGCGTCGTCGTGGTCAGCCCGAGGGCCGCGCCCAGGTTGTTGATAATCGCGGCCATGTGCGGGTTCAGGCTGTTCATGTCGAGCTTCGCATTCTGGTTTGTCACCCGGAGCGAGAATGTGTTTCCGGGGTTCTGAGGCGGGTCCTGCCGATACGTGCTCGGCAGGAAACCGGAGTACCCGCGCCGCCTGGAGACGCCGGCCTCATTGACGGTCACGAGATCAGGGCTCCCGTCGGGCATCGTCGGGCTGTCATAAAAGAACGATGGCCGGAGCGCGAACTCGGGCGAACACTCGAACGTTTCGAGGGTGCTGTTCTGGAGCGCGTTTCCGTTCGCGGTCTCCACGACGCCGTTCCCGTTGTTCGGGTAGCCCGACGCGGGCACAAGGCTGTCAAATCCGTTTGCGTCCCAGTCTTCGCCCCAGTATGTCATTCGCTGGAGGAGCGTGGAGTCGTAGGAATCGAGCTGGGCCAGCGCATATTCGATCCCCGAGTGCGCCAGCAACTGCGCCCGGACCATGTCCTCGTGGGTCCGTGACACGGCGCGTTCGATGGCGGTTATGTTGATGAAAAATATGCCGAGCACTGCGAGCACGGTCAGCACGCCCATCGCCACGATCAGGACGGAAGCGCGTCGCTGTGCGCGACCAGCCCGCGCGGCATCGCCGCGGAAGCCTCCCGGGCGGAAGGGGACTCGGTATGGGGGACGCATGGCGTTGCTCTCCTAGAATCCTGTTTGTTGTGGCGCTCCAGGCCGGTATTGGTCACGAATCGAAGAAAAGCGAAGACACCCTGTCATTCCGAAGTTGTTTCGGAATCTTCTCTGCAACTGGCCGGCCATGCGCTCAAGGAGAGACCGAAACAAAGCCTCCCCTGAATTTCTTTCAGAGCTCGGCATGTCAGCCAACGAAGTTCATGGGCAAATCGGGCCAGGGTGCTCAAGGTCGTCCCTGCCGGTCTATCGTCCCTCTTCCATCGCCTTCAATTCGGCCATCTGGTCCTGGAGCATCTTCGCGAAGTGCTCCGCGCCGGCCTCCGCCGGACGGACACACAGCGCTGCAATCTCCGCAGAGGGGGCGAAGCCCGCGTCGTACAGGGCGTCCACAACGATGCCGGTCCCGGCCTGCGCAACGACCTCGCAGGCGTGTGTCAACCTGGCGAGAGCCTCGCTGCCCGAACCGTCGTTCGCAAGTCGCGCGACAGCCTGGTCCATTCCTGTGAGGCCCGCGACCTTGTGGCGCCAGAGACCCAGCAGCCGTTCGAGCGTCGCAAGCCATTCGGTCTGTCTTGACCGCAGCCCGACGGCGTTGGCGGCTATCCATTCGGCGAGCGCGACGGACTCCTGGCACGCCGCGAGTAGGGCGCTACGGACTGCCTCGAGATACTCGCGCACCGCGGCGTCTTCCGGCTGCTCGGCCATTGCAGCGAGCCCAGCAAGGGTGTCCTCAGCATTCTGGAGCGCGACCTGGAACACCTTACGGCCCGTGGGGTCGTCTTGTCCGGCCACGAGGACCTCACGATCGCCGCCGACCGATACCTCCGCCGTAGGCAGGTCCGCGTTGGATCCCGCGATCTCGGTCGCCCGGGCACCAAGTCTGGCGCAGTAGACGCGCACGGTCGCGATCAGACCGGCCAACGCGTCGAGTGCAGGCTCGCACGGACAAGCCCAGAACCCGGCACGCACGGCGTGCATTGTCTGGACGACTGCATCTATCCGCGAGTTGACGGCGCCGAACTGCTCTTCCCAAGCCGGCATGGAGGCGGTCGGGTGCGCCGACTGCTGAAGTTGCTCAAGCGCCCCCTCAAGCTTCGCCGCGCAGTCCCTTAGCGTCCCGACACAGTCTTCGATGGCGGTTGTCACTCTTTCGCGCGCACCCCTCGCATCCCGGTCCTGGCCTGCGAGGAACGAGAAACGCATCGGGAGCCCGATCGCGGGCGGCGCCAGCGCATCGAGTCTACCACGAACGTACACGATGCTCCCGTCCGTTGCGCCGGAGATGTCGAGGCGGAGATCCGCATGTGCCGCGTAGATACCGGAAACGATCTCTCGTTCGGGCGATATTGGACCGGCCGCGACCGTGTATTTCCTGCCGGACCTGGAGATCGGAAAAGTCGCCTCTGGGACAGGTCGGCCGTTGTACCAGAAACTGACGTTTCCGTCCACGGGCAGTTCCCCGGGCAGACAGCCCGCGAGCAGGAAATAGTGGCCACTATCGAGCTTCAAATACTTGCCGACGAGCGCGGCACGGACCGCGGGCGCGCTCGACAATGCGGCGTCGAGCGCCCGCTGTGTCTCCTCGATCGGGTTCGCTTGGGAAGCGGCCGGCAGGCACGAAGTGCCGGTGTCGGTCGTCGTGACCGGCGTGGCGGAGTCTGCGCCTTTCGTCGGCAACGCGAGCGGGACCGCGTACCCGGTTTTTTCGTAGGCGGAGCGCAGCCGCGGAACGTCGTCGTCCGACATGTCAGTCAACGACGCGATCGCGTAGACGATCCCTACCAGGACGCATCCTGCAACAACGAACCCTAGCACGAGCCGCTTCTGTGCCGCACGCAGCTCCTTTGCCAGCGCGGCGCTGCGTTCGCGGGACTTCGCGGGCGCAGTTTCCGCATCGCGTATCGCGTCCGCGACCGTCTTCTCCGGGGCCGGGGTCGGCGGCACAGGCGCCTCAACAGCCGCTGCCGCGCCACCGACCGGCCGGCCGGCGTCCGGAAAGAGCATCATCTGCACTTCCGGTCCGGGAGGCGAAGGCGCGGTCGGCCGGCCGCCTCCGTGCTCTTCCAGCCAGCGCAGCAGGGCTTCAGGGGACAAGTGACCTTTGTCGACGAGAATCTCGCCGACCCGCTTGCTCTTCACGCCGAGCGCGCGAATGCTCTTCTGGATCGCGAGCGCGTCATCGAGGTTTTGGCGGGTTATCAGGCCGCGCGAGATCGCCCACTCGCCCAGGAGACCATCGCTCTCAGCGGTCAGTCCAGGGCGCTGGGTAGCCAGCGGGTCGGAATCCATCGTGTGGCGTTCCCGCTGGATCATGAGGGTGGCGTACAGGGTGTCGACGGTGATGTAGCCCTTTTCGAACATGATCGCGCCGATCTTCATCGGTATGCCGGTCTCGCGCAGTTGCCGCTGCGTGTGAAGCGATTCCTCTACCTGCTCGGGTGTGGCGAGCCTGTTCTGCACCAGGATAGCGCCGAAGAGCAGCGCCTCGCCAGCCTCCTTGAACCTGTCCGGCTCGGGTTTGACAGGCTCATCGATCACGATTGCGCCACGCGGCAACAGGGGTTGCGGCTCCGGCGCAGTCGGTGGAAAAGAGGGCACTCGAGCGCGGCTGTTTGCGATCGCCAGCGCCGCATGGTTTGCGAACGCCAGGGCGAGCTTCGTCGTGCGTTCGTTGAAACAGTGCGCCTGTTCCTTGTCGATCGAAAGGAGTCCGAGCAGTTCGTCCTTCAGCAACAGCGGCACGCCAAGCCAGGAACGGATGTAGCGTGTGCTGTCGACCGTCTGCCAACCGGGTTCCTTCGTCACGTCGCCGATCAGAACGGGGACAAACCGGTCGACCAGGTCGCGGATGACCTGGTTCTCGGCGGGCCTGAAGATTCGGCCGACGATGTCGTCCGTCTTCGGATATCCGCGTCCCGCCACGATCTTGAACCCGTCGCCCGCGGGCGTGAGTATAGACGAGCTGTCGTATTCGACCAGCGTGGCGAGCTGATCGAGCAGCAGGAGCAGCGTCTCCTCAAGCGGCAGACCTCTTCCGACGATCCCGGAGGCCGCGAGCATCGTATCGACGAGCTGCTTGCCCTGGTTCTCATGGTGTGCGTGTCTCTTTTTGCTCACGCGACTCTCTCTCTCCGCGCCTCACGATCCGTGCACGTAAAACCCGAACGAACGAACTAGCGTGGGGTGAGCCCATGGGGTATTGTGCGGCGGGCTGGGCAGCCACAGGCCGCTGTTCCTGTTGAGCGGCCAGCCCGGGGCCGGCTCGGTGACGAGCGCGTAGTTTCTGAAGATGTCCACCCTCACATAGTAGAGTCGCGCGTCGAGCGGCGACTCGCGGCGCACGGTGAGGCAGAACGAATACTGGTCGAGCCTGTCGGTCGAGTCCGCGCCAAGCTGGTCCGCGGACGGGATCTCCGACGGCAGGGTACCGGGATTCTCGTTGATATTGAGGAGCGAATGCCGGATGTACGACAACTGTGTGTTCCCAAGCGCATTCGCCATGAGAAAGACGGTCCGCGTCACATCGGTCCCTTTTTCGGGATCGGTGGCGCCGGCCGGGTTGGGTACCTGCACTTCGGCGCCCACAACCGTCGGGCGGTTGAAGGTGTAGACCCCATCGGGCATGCCGTCATGGTGGAAGGTCAGCGGGTTGGGCCCGGCGAGCGTCTCGGGAGCTGCGGACCGGAAACCTATGACGAGCGAATTATGCGCGGATTGCGCGATCACCGCCGCAATGGTGCTCTCGGTCGATTCGCGGGTTGAGTCGATGCCTGCCGGGAAGATGGCGAGGATCCCCATGATGCCCACGGTCAGGACGACGAGGGCAATGAGGATCTCGAGCAGCGTGAAACCGTCTGCGCGCCTGTATTGCTGATGGTGTTTCATCTCTGACCGCGCCATTCCGGATCCGGCATCGCACTCGCAGCCCGTCATGTCTCGCGTCGTGCGTTAGGCGAAGAGAATTAGATGGGCCGCATGCCGAATGAAATGTCCCTCCTTGGATCTAGAAGTCAAACCGTCGCCGTTGTGTCGCCACGAATGTATCTTCTCACCGCCACAGTCGCATCGGTGACGTAACGGTGCCAACCTATCCATGCCATTTACTGCCACTATCGTATCAATAAATTATAGCACGAAACCGTCCTCGTTTCAAGATAACAAGTCTCTCCGGCGGCCGGTGGGGGATGTGTGCGATTTGTTGATGCGGACTTCGACGTCCCGACGCATCGTGGCGGTTAGAATCGCCTTGTGTGCAAGGTGGCTTGGTGGCGCGACCTTCGACGCCGCCCATGGCGGCGGTTAAAAGCGCCCTGTGGGCAAGGTGGCTCGCGACGAACTCCCGACATGACCGGGGTGCCCACAGGTGATGCCCGGACCGCGCGTTGCGATGGGTGAACTGAGCCTTCTGCCGGACGGTGAGGCGCGCGGTCCATTGCGCACCGGGTGGATCTGGGAGCGCCGGTATCCCTGCCGGCAGTCGGTACGGAAGAGGGGCGTGTGCTCGCCTCCTGCCCGCCTCAGGGTCAGGTCGACACTATACACTTAACTGTCCCTTGATCGCCGAGATTCACGCCTCCTGCGATGCGCTCAGGCGGTCGCGGATCCTTTCGAGACGCCTTGCCAGCGTGGCGTCCTTCTCTGACGCCGCGCGCACTCGCGTTGCCGTGTTTGTCACCCCGCCGAAGCGGGGCGATACTTTGCCCGTCTGCAGCGCAATCTCAGCCACCGGCAGGCCAAACATCTCGCGCGCCACATAGACCGTCGCCTGCTTCGCCGCGTTGCCCCGCTTCCGCTTCTTCTTCACATCCGAAGGGGCGGTTCCAAACTCGATTCGCAGCGGTCTGGCCCCCTGGCGCTGCAATAACTACATCGCGCGTCAGCACGTTTGTCAACCGGAAAATCGGAAATCGGCGCAAATTGTTGCGAAAGGAGACACTGGATTCCCGCTTGCGCGGGAATGACATTGGGCATTCCAGGACCGATCCAAGCCGCGTCACGGAAGACAACCCCCTGAATCCCCCTTTGCTAAGGGGGACTTGACGCGTCGGGGCATGACATGGAGGGCCGGGTTTTCCGCGCCTAACTGGATTCCCGCTTGCGCGGGAATGACAGGAAGGCGGGCGGCAATGTAGCACAGGCGTCTCGCCTGTGCGGACTGCCGGCAGGGATGCCGGCGCTCCAAGAACGCCGGCCCTCCCAGATGCCGGCGTCCACAGATGTCTGCAGCCCGCGGGCACAGGCGGGACGCCTGTGCTACACTGCCGGCTCGGCAGGAGCCCTCCAATCACCCATGCCGTCGCTTCCGCCTTCTTTCCGGATCGTGGCCGGAGGCGTACTCGGCGTACGCAGCCACAAAAAAGAGCATCCCCCCTGCAATGAACATCGTAAACCCCACAGATAGGTTTACCACGCGGACCTGGATGTCCTGAAGGTCGAAAAACTCCATGTCGCGCTGCTCAAGCCGCTCACCCACGAAGGCAGCGAACAGGACTATCCCGACCCCGGCCACCAGCAGCGCCACCAGCGAGACGTCCCGGTTGCCGTGGACCCGCGAATGGACCACCCCGCTTAAGGCGATCGCCACCGCCAGGATCGGCGCGTACGGCGCGACCTCGTATCCCTTCCGCACAAACACGCGGCCCGTCAGCTCCAAGTCCATCGAGACCCACGGAAACAATAGCGAGCTCGAGACCAGCGTCAGCCCCAGCGTGAACGCCAGCAGACCCAGAATCGCGCGCAGTTTTCGCGTTCTCATAGCGCCGTCGATTGTACATTATTCACCCGCCAAGTCAACGAATCTCCTCGGATTTTTGTTGACTTTCGGCTTTGCGCGGTGATATACTCCCCGTTTCGACCGTAGTTGGACAGCCCGGCGCGGAACGGTCGAACGCCGTGGTGCGAAAGCAGAGCTTCGATCTCACGATTTTGGATTGTGGTAGTTCGATCTTGCATCCCAAGCATGGATTGACACGCCGCAATCCAGAATCCACAATCTAGATTCCAAAATCGAACGGCCCGCGGGGCGCCGTACGCATGCGAGGGCATGTTCGTCGGTGTCCTCCAAGGGCATTATGTGTTGTTCTCTTTTTTAGGAGTTCCATCGATGGGTCAGAACATGACGATATCCGCGATCAAGGCCGATATCGGCAGCATCGGAGGACATATCCGGCCCAGCCCTGCCCTGCTGGCCGCCGTGGATGCGCACGTGAAGAAGTCGATCGGCAAGACGCTCATCGACTACCGCATCAGCTTCACGGGCGACGATGTGTGCATCCTCTGCACGCACAAGCTCGGAAGGCTCGCCGAGGAGGTTCATCGCATGGCGTGGGACGCCTTCGTCGAGGGCACAAAGGTCGCCAAGAGCGAAGGCCTCTACGGCGCGGGCCAGGACCTGCTGAAGGACGCGTTCTCCGGTAACGTGAAAGGGCTCGGGCCGGCCGTCGCCGAACTCGAGATCGCAGAGCGGCCAAACGAGCCGTTCGTCCTCTTCGCGGCCGATAAGACCGACCCCGGCGCCTATAACCTCCCGTTCTACCTTGCGTTCGCCGACCCGATGCACTGCTCGGGACTCATGCTCGCACCCGCGATGAGCAAGGGGTTCAGGTTCAAAATCATGGACATGAACCACACGCACGGCGACCGCCTGATCGAGTTGAACGCGCCCGAGGAGATATACGATATCGTGACGCTGCTCCGTGACAACGAGCGGTTCGGGATCGAAAGCATCTATTCGCGCGGCAACGGCGACATCGCCGCCTCGGTGTCGACGACCCGACTTCATAACATCGCCGGCAAGTACACGGGCAAGGACGACCCGATCGCGTTGATCCGCGTCCAGGGCCTGTTCCCCGCGACGGGCGAGGTGCTCTCGCCCTTCGCAATCGGCCACTTCGTGGCCGGCTTCATGCGCGGCAGCCACACCGGCCCGCTCATGCCGGTGAAGGCCAATTCCTCGATATCGTTCTTCGACGGCCCGCCGATCGTCTCCGCCCAGGCGTTCTGCGTTCATGAAGGCAGGCTCGTAGGACCGGCCGACGCGTTCGACCATCCGCAGTGGGACTACGTGCGTCAACGGGTGGCCCAGAAGGCGCTCGATATCCGCGCACAGGGTTTCTCCGGCTCGGCGATGCTCGAGTACAGCGAGCTCGAGTACGGCGGAATCGTCGAGCGCATGGAGAGGCTCGACAAGAAGTTCCAGGTGAAGGAATAGAGCGAAGAGCAAAGAGCGCGGAGCGAAGAGCCTAGGAAGGGAGGCCGGAGGAAGGACATGATATTTCCTGCCTCCGGCCTCCCCTACTTCGTTGAGACCTTTTGGAGTGGTCCCCGGTGAAAGGTGTAATCCTGGCGGGCGGGCTTGGCAGCCGGCTCTTCCCGCTGACCAAGGTGACGAACAAGCACCTCCTCCCCGTCTACAACAAGCCGATGATATTCTACCCGCTCCAGACGCTCGTGGACGCGGGCATCACCGAGATCATGCTGGTCACCGGCGGGAACAACGCGGGCGATTTTCTGCGCCTGCTCGGCAACGGCAGCGAGTTCGGCCTGCACGACATCAACTACACGTACCAGGTCGGTGAAGGCGGTATTGCGGAGGCGCTGAAACTCGCGGAACACTTCGCCAAGGGCGACAAGATCGTCGTCATACTCGGCGACAACATCATCGAAGGCAACATCATCAAGGCCGTCAGGGCTTTCGAGAAACAGCGCAAGGGCGCGATGATCCTCCTGAAGGAAGTGCAGGACCCCGAACGGTTCGGCGTGGCCGTGTTCAAGGGGAAGCGGGTCGTCAAGATACTCGAGAAGCCGAAGAAGCCGCCTTCACCCTACGCTGTGACCGGGATATACTTCTACGACAACGAGGTCTTCAGCATCGCAAAGAAGCTCAAGCCGTCAGCGAGGGGCGAGCTCGAGATCACCGACGTCAACAACGCATACATCGCCAGGGGGACGCTCCGGCACCAGGTGCTCAACGGCTGGTGGACCGACGCCGGGACGTTCGAATCCCTCCACAGGGCGAACGACCTCGTTGCGCACGGCGGGGCGAACAAGCGATGCCTTTAGTTGCTGATTCGTGACAATCCAGATTCCGTGCAGCGGGCAAACCTTCAACCTCAGGAGCCCGATGATCCGCTAAGACGCCAAGAGCGCCAATGACGCCAGGGACTGCTAGGAAGCCAAGTCCGACCGGACTGTGGAACAGGGACTTCAAGAGACTCTGATAGTACGGCAACTTGGCAGTCTGCCCCCGTGGCACGCCTCCGCCCTACGGGACATCGGCATCACCGCCATCGAGGATGGCGACGGTGCAGCACAGTACCCTGACTGGCCGTCAACGCCGGAGACGATATGAAACCTGCCGAAGTCTTCTTCAGCCCCGTGGAAGGCGCCGAGCCGGAGGCGTCCATACTGCGGAAGATCGCGAAGGTATTCGACGCGGCCGGGCTCGACAAGACCTTCTCCACCGGCGGCCTCGTCGCGGTCAAGGTGACCTTCGGCGAGCGCGGGCAGAAGACCCACCTTGGCCCCGGCTACGCAAAGACGGTCGTCGACGCGATCAAGAGCGGCAAGGGCAAACCCTTCGTCGTGGACACCAACACCCTCTATGTCGGCTCGCGTTCGAACGCGGTCGACCATCTTCAACTCGCGCACGACCACGGTTTCAGCACGGAATACCTCGGCGCCCCCGTGCTGATCGGCGACGGGCTGCGCGGTGAATCAGTGTTCATCGCGGAGACCGGTTCGCGGCTGTGCAAGCAGGCGATGCTCTGCGGCGTGGCCCGCGCGACGGATTCGATCATCGCAATCTCGCACATGACCGGCCATCTCGGCACCGGCTTCGCCTGTGCGATCAAGAACATAGGCATGGGTTTCGCCGCCCGCGGCGGCAAGCTCGCCCAGCATTCCGGGTTCCTCCCGCAGGTCGCCAAGTCAAAGTGCCGCAAGTGTGGCGAGTGCGCCGCGTGGTGCCCCGCCGACGCCATCTCCTGCGGACCGGACGGCGCATCCCTCGCGAACATCGACGAGTCACGCTGCATCGGCTGTGGCGAGTGCCTGGCGGTCTGCCCGCATCACGCGATCAAGATCGCCTGGGACGAGTCCACGGCGAACCTGCAGAAGAAGATGGCGGAGTACTGCAAGGCCGTCGTTGCGCCCAAGGCCGGCCGCGTGGGCTTCATCAATGTGCTCGTGCGGATCACGAAGGACTGCGATTGTATGGCGGGACCCGAGAAGCCGATCGTGCCCGACATCGGCGTGCTCGCGTCGACGGACTGCGTGGCAGTAGACAAGGCGTCGGTGGACCTCATCATCGAACGCGCGAAACGCGACGTCTTCAAGGAGGCCTGGCCCGATATCGACCACACGGTCCAACTCAAGTACGCCGCCGAGATCGGACTGGGCAGAATCAACTACAGGCTGGTGACGCTCTAGACCGCCTCGGCGGATCCGGCGCGGGGGAAGCCGTGATTCCGATGGTTGTTCGCAACGGTACCTGTGGTTGACAAATTCGGAACAACCCCCTTCGGCCCGACTGCGGTCGGGGCGAACACGGGCGCGTCAGTTCAGTCGTCACCACGTTTGTCCATGCAAGGCGAACCAACCCGATGCGTACGCTCGCAGTAGCATATAAGTTCATCCGCGAGATGCTCCGTGACCGAACGGGGCTCTTCTTCGCGTTCATGTTCCCGATCATCTTCATCCTCATCTTCTCGGTCGCCTTCAAAGGCGGGCCCGTCGCGCGATCCACCATGCCCGTCGCGGTCATTGATCTGGACGAGGGCGCGGAAGTCAGTTTCGGCGGTACAAAGGAACACATGCGCCTCGCCGACGACCTGCGCGAGGTACTCGGC
>JAVHLO010000619.1 GCA_031082105.1 Planctomycetota bacterium | reverse complement strand
ATGACGCAGCCGTAGCGGTTTGAGATTTGAGAATTTGGTCATTGGAGTTTGTTTGGGATTTGGAGCTTCGGATTTTGGATTTCTTTGTCCGGAGGACGCTATGCGGATCATCACACGCGGCGACATGGATGGCCTGGCGAGCTCTGTCCTGTTGACAGTGGCGGAAGACGTGAAGGAGATTCTCTTCGTGCATCCGAAGGATGCGCAGGACGGTCTGATCCAGGCGACGAAGGAGGACATCGTGGTGAACCTGCCGTTCATAAAGGGGTGCGGCCTCTGGTTCGACCATCACATCTCGGAAGAGGAGAAGCTGAAGGGGATCGGCAAGTTCAAGGGCCGGTTCGAGATGGCGCCCAGCGCCGCGCGGGTGATCTACAACCACTACAAGAAGCCGGAGTTCGAGCGGTTCAAGGAGATGCTCGAGGCGATCGATAGGTTCGACAGCGCGCAACTGTCGCCGGACGACGTCTCCGATCCGAAGGGCTGGATCCTGCTCGGCTACACGATCGATCCTCGCACCGGTTTCGGGCCGGAGTTCCAGAAGTATTTCCGCTGGCTCGTGGAGTACATCAAGGAAGTGCCGCTCGAGGTGGTTCTCAAGCACAAGGAGGTGAAGAAGCGCTGTGACCGCGTGCTTGCGGACCAGGTGAAGTTCAAAGAGATCCTGAGCAAACACTCACGCCAGGACGGGAACGTGATCCTCACTGATCTCCGTGCGCTCAGGCCCGGCAGCGGCGAGCTGGCGGTGGGGAACAGGTTCCTGGTGTACACGATGTTTCCGAAGGCAGACGTAGAGGTGCGCCTGTTCGGCGGCAAGACCGGCGCGGTGGTCGTCGCGGTGGGGCACAGCATCTTCAACCGGACGTGCAAGGTGAACGTCGGCAATCTGATGAAGGAGTTCGGCGGCGGCGGCCATGCCGGCGCCGGCACATGCCAGCTCAAGCCCGAATCGGCGGAAGAGAATATCGGCAAGATCATCGCCAGGGTGAAGAAGTAGGCCGGCGGACTCGGGATTCCGGCCCGCCTTGTTCATGAACAAACGCGGACATGTCGTTCCCGCGAAAGCGGGAATCGAGAAGTCGCGCGAACGGTCTGCCTGCCGCCCTGCACCGGACAGTGTTGCAGAATCCCCGAAGCAGGTATGGGTCGTCGTTCCGCCACACGCCCTGGCCCCAACATCCGCGCAAGTTCGTAGTAACGCACGCAGCCTCAGCGGAGTGCCGTCGTTCCTCCCCAAGAGACCCCCACTTCCTGCGTGGCTTACTCCGCACTCTACAATCCGTCGGTGCTGTTCCTTGGCTCGCGAATGAACCCGGGCAGCGAAGCGGACCTTCAATCCCGAGCGGTTTCCGTGGAAGTCACGGCGCAGCGTAGCCGCAGCCAAATGTGTAAGAAAAGGAGATGAGAAGATCGGGGGGATATGGAGATGCTTTTCGAGGCTCTTAGGCGCCGAATACTCATCTCCCTAGCTCAGTTTGTCTCCATATCTTCTTTCTTACACCCCGGAGAAAATCCTGGCCGAAAAGCAAGATTGTGCTGAGTAGTAGTACAGAAACCAGACTAATGGAGACCGCAAATGAACACTGCAGAAGAAACGCGTGAGACGCTGTCCCGGGAAAACGGCGTGGACTTCAGGGCTGTCGTCGGCCTGGCGCTGCTGATCGGCGGTTGCGCCATGGCCTTGTGGGTCTTCACGAACATCTACGGCATCATGAAGTCCCCCGGCGACATAGGGCTCCTCAAGCAACTGAGCGAAGCGACCTTCGAGTTGCGCGAGGTCGAGATGGACGGCAAGAAGATCTCGTTCTCGCAGGGGTTCGCGGACGTGGTTCGCTACGCGCTTATGGAGCTTTACCTGTTTGTGGCGACGATCCTGACTACCGGGGTGATTTCGGCAGGCGCGGCGCTTGTGCAGCCGGGCGTCCAGCGTGTCGCCGCCCGGCTCGAGAGAAAGATCGAGGGCGTCAAGGGCAAGATGGAGGAACTGGGTAAGGCGATCGGGGAGAAAGTCAAGGGGCAGCAGACCTGATC
>JAVHLO010000618.1 GCA_031082105.1 Planctomycetota bacterium | reverse complement strand
TGTCGCGCAGATCCACGTAGTTGGCGTGCCTGACCCTTACGGACGGGTTGCCGCGGAATTTCCCGGAGAGTAGTTCGGCGGCCTGAGGATCCGTGTCGATTGCCAGTACGATGCCCTGTTCAGGATGGCGGCTCAATCCCTGAAGAAGCGCTTCAGTGTGTCCTCCGGAGCCCGCCGTGCCGTCGACCACCACGGCCCTCGGCTCCAGAGTCAATGCTTCAACGACCTCCCTCGCAAGCACAGGCGTGTGCGCCTCCGTCCCCCGCACGGTGTGCGCATGAGAGTGATCAGGCAACATGAGTTTACGGCAGCAAGTCCCGTGTCGGCGGACGGAACGCCCTCGGCGCTTTCCGCCGGCTTCCGGGCTAATACAACCAGTCAGCCGGCCATTTGACGCGACAAGTTCGACTAGAGTGCGGCGGCCTTGCTCAGGAGCGAGAACCGAACGCGCTCTTTCTTCTTCCCGACGAGCTTGTAGAGCTTCTGCATGTCCTCGCTGAACTCCACGCCGGCGAACGCACCGCCGCGCGCCTGCAGTCCGGCAAGCCGTTCTGCGCAGACGCGGACATCGCTTTCCGTCGCGCGGACCTCGGCGGGCCCGAGCTTGTTCAACCGCAGGTTGTTCAGAGACTCCCTCAGACGGTCCGTCGCGTCCTCACGAATCTGACCAGGCTCTCTTGACTTCGTCATACTGCCCCCGAAAAAAAAGTAGTGATCAGGAAAACCGTATCTTCAAGTACGTTCGTACGTGGACTTCTGAAGCGCGGGCAACTCGGCAAGAAGCTGTTGATCGATCGCCTTCCATCGCGCGGCATCCCAGACTTCGAGGCTGCGGCCGACGCCGACGAGCGCGACCTCGTGCCCGAGCCCGACCTGTTTTATCAGCCTGGCGGGGACGACGAGACGCCACTGATTGTCGACGTGGCATGTCTCCGTGTCCCAGACGAATTTCCTTTTGAACCATTCTGCGTCTTCGCTGGTCTGCGCAAGGGAATCGAGCCGCCCCGCCTCTTTCTCGAGCGCCTCAGGCGGATAGACGACCAGGAATGAGCCGCGCGCAGTGGTCCGCGCGGTGATGCACACGGAGCGTCTCTCGGACTCCGGACCGAGGCCGTCACGGAACTTGGCGGGAATCACAAGCCGCTTCTTTCCGTCGATCGTGCCGAATGCTTGACCCGTGAACAGCATCACTCTCACTCCGGGCAAGATGGCGAAGGCGCGCAACAGTTGCCAGCGTTGTTCCAGGTCTGCCTTTCCATCACATTCCAATCCAAGGGAACTAGTGGCATTTCGTGGGATTTTCTACCACTCTTAGATCGGAAAGTCAAGTGATATTTGGGTATGGATGAGAATGATGTCGGCCTGGTTAGCAACAGAAATGGATTGTTAGCTACTACTTATAGTATTATCCGGCGAGTGTTAGGCATACATCATGCTATTAGCCGTACTGTAGAACATGCCGCCTCACAGACGCGCTTGCGTGGGAAAACGTGCCATTTTCCGACAGGCTGACGTGACGCAGGACTGGATTCCCGCTTGCGCGGGAATGACATGCAGATGGCCCCGCGGGAACGTCCGACAGGCGCGGCTACGGGTTTTGTGATGGGCTCTCTTGCCCACCGCCGGCGGCGGCCTCTGTGCTCGTGGCGGGCTGTTCCTGCTTGCGGACGTATTTCGTAAGAGTTATCGAGTTTCCGATGTCGTTGTACTCGAGCTTGTCGGTGCACTTGAGCATGAGCATGATGCCAAGGCCGCCGAGCTTCCCTTCCTTGTGTCGTTCGCGCGCCGCATGTAACGAATTCCCGGACATTCCGCGCTTGACATACTTCTGGTGGTCGAAACCCTGGCCCTGGTCCTTGACCATCACCGTGACTTTCTCCTTGTCGAGGAGATAGAGGCACTCGACCTTCTTGTCGCGCCGGTATCTGTTTCCATGCTGACACGCGTTGCCGATGGCCTCGCGGATCGCGGCGGCCATTGCCACGACGTCTTCTTCCTTGAGTCCGCTCACCTCGAACAGCTTGTGGGCGAACTCGTTCGCTCGCTC
>JAVHLO010000617.1 GCA_031082105.1 Planctomycetota bacterium | reverse complement strand
AGGACCTTCTCATTGTCGAAGGCAAGACCCGCGTTCTCGAGATATTGAAGGAGAAGGCCTCCGGGCGCGTGAGGGGCAAGTTTCTGGACATCCTCTTCTGCGAAGGCTGAATAAGCGGGCCGATGATGGAGGCAGCCGTGCCGCTGTCCGGTCGACGCGATTCCGTCATAGAGTATCTAACGAACGAGTCCGACACGCCTGCGACGGATACCGCCCTTCGGGAGGCGGTGGGCGCGGTCCGGTTGCGCCGCGTCTTCACCGACCGGCGCCAGGAATCACTGGAACCGTCCGAGGCAGTCATACGCGAAATCCTCCTGCGCGTGAACAAACACACACCGGAAGACGAATTCAACTGCGGCGCCTGCGGGTACGAGACATGCCGCGAGAAGGCGCGCGCGGTCCATCAGGGGCTCGCGGAGGCGGAGATGTGCCTCCCCTACCTCGTCGGGCAGTTGGAGAAGATGCAGGCCGACCTGCAAACGTCGCTCTCGAAGCTGGCGCAGTCCTACAGCGAGCTCTCGCACGCGCACGACGAACTCGCCGGCGCACACCGCGCCATCGAGGCCGCCCAGCAGCAGTTGATCCAGTCCGAAAAGCTCGCGGCGATGGGCCAGCTCGCGGCAAGCGTCGCGCACGAGATAAACAACCCGATGACCGGCATCCTCACGTACACGCGGCTCATGAAATCGATGCTTTCTGAAATATGCGCGCAACCGGGCGAGCCTCCGCAGGAAAAGTGCGCAGACGTCGACCGGTCCCCGGTGTTGAACGACAAGTTCCCCAAGTTCCTGGGCCTGATGGAACGGGAGATATCGCGGTGCAGCTCCACCGTGAGACACCTGCTCGATTTCGCCAAGCAGTCCGAGCCGCGTCTGCAGCTCATCGATATCGTCGGCTCGCTCGAGAACGCGCTGGCCCTCCTCGAACACCAGATGGTGCTGCAGGATATCAAGGTCGAGAAGCTCTACGAGAAGGTGCCCGGCATAATGGGCGACTTCACGCAACTGAGGCAGGTTTTTGTCAATCTGATATTGAACGCGAGCCAGGCCATGACCACGGGCGGCAGGCTCATCCTGGAGTCGCGCCCCCTGGCGGACAGACAGCAGGTGGAAATCAGGATCTCCGACACCGGGCACGGCATAGCGCCGGAGAACCTGGGCAAGCTGTTCGTGCCCTTTTTTACGACCAAGAAAAAGGGGACCGGGCTCGGATTATCCGTGGCGTACGGGATAATCTCCAGACACGGCGGTTCGATTGAAGTGGCAAGCGCGGTCGGGAAAGGCTCGACCTTCACACTGCGATTCCCGGCGCACGGGGGGTAGCCGGAATGTGAACGAGCTGTTGATACAACCGATCGGGTCCATCGAGCCGCCGCTCCTTGTGCGGCTGGCCGACACGCTTGTCCAGTCGTTCTGCTGCAGCATCGCCATCAACGACGCAATCGAGCCTCCGCCCGCGTCCTACGACCTGAAGCGGAGGCAGTACATGGTGTCCGGTCTGCTGCCGGCGCTGCTTGCGGCGCCGGCGTCGCCGGGCTCAAAAATACTGGGCATAACGTACTACGATATCTGCAACCCGATCTTCGCGTTCGTGTTCGGAGAGGCGCAGCGGGACGGCCGCGCGGCCATCATCTCGCTCGCAAGGCTGCAGCCGGAATACTACGGCGCGCCGCCCAACCCGGAGAGGTTCTTCGCGCGCGTCTTGACCGAAGCGGTACACGAGATCGCGCACACGATCGGGCTGCCGCACTGCGCACAGCCGGACTGCGTGATGGCCCTCTCGAACTCGATCGTGGAGATAGACCGGAAGGGACCGAACTTCTGCGCGAGCTGCGCGCACCTCTTGAGGGCTGCCGCCGACAAGGGACAAACGTGACGGCCTCCGGCCGTACTCCGTCAAGTTTGTAGTAAGCCACGTAGGCCGCAGCCGGAGTGGCGTCTTCTCCTTCAGCGAAGAGCCGGACACGCGGCAAAGGAGATTCCGACAGCCCCGGTCGCGCCGGTGATCCACTGGATTCCCGCTTTCGCGGGAATGACACTGTTTCCCAT
>JAVHLO010000616.1 GCA_031082105.1 Planctomycetota bacterium | reverse complement strand
GGATTTTGTAGGGATTTGGGATTTGGCCGTTGGGATTTTGTCTTTGAGCTACCTGCCGTACCTCAGCCGCTCGCCCAGTATCTCGGGCAGGCCGGCCTTGACGATCTTGGTGACGGCCTTCTCGATATCGTACTGGACGCGCTTGATATGCACGGTCTGCGCCGTGCTGTCGTACACGGCGTAGGCAGCGGCCGGGTTTTCATCCCTCGGTTGACCGACACTTCCTACGTTCACCATCGTCTTGATCTTGGGGTCGATCTTGATGACGGGGTCCATGGCGTATGTGACGGCCCGCTTTCGGAAAAACGTGACTGGCACGTGGGAGTGGCCGACGAAACAGAGTTGGTTGGTGAGCATCTCGAATCCGAGGTGGGCGTCGAAGCTCGTCTGGATGTACTCGAAGAGCTCGGGGTAGTGGGGGGTCGAGTGGACGAGCGTGATGCCGTTGACGGTCTCGACCAGCCTGAGGTTGCGCAGGAACTCGCGATCCGTCGGGGGCAGGTTTGCGCGCGTCCAGACCGCGGCCTCGCGCGCGAAGGTGTTGAAGAAGTCCACGTTCACCTTGTCGACTGCGGCGTAGTCGTGGTTTCCAGCGACTATCAGGCAGCCCAGCTCGCGGGTCTTTGCGATACACGCCTTGGGATCGGCGCCGTACCCGACGATGTCGCCCAGGCACAGGAGCGTGTCGACCTTCTCCTGATCCAGCGCGGCGGTCACCGCCTCGTAGGCTTCCAAGTTGCCGTGTATGTCGGCAAAAACGCCGTAACGCACCTGTGCTTCTCCTCGGCTCGTCCAAAGGTCGCGAACCGTCCGCTTATATGTCTCTTCGTAGGCTATTTCGCGCTTTGCGGTCCGCTACTTTATTTCTTTTCGCTCGAAGAAGGCCACGCCGGCGAGCAGCACGGCCGTCGAGTAGAGGATCGAGTACAAAGTCGTCCCGCCAATGTAGCTCAATCCGATGCGCTTGTCAACTGCTACAAGATTCGTCATGTTGAACATGCCCATGTTCGGAAGGACGACGTGGCAGGCCCAGGCGATGATTCTCTCAATTCCCGATGAGCCGGCCGTTGCCAGCATTGCGAAGCCCGCCAGATTTCCCAGGATGAAGACAAGCAGGCACACTGCGCCCGTGACGACCAGCGGAAAGTGGACGGCCACGGACACCGCAAATGCGGTCACTATGGCAAGTCCGAACGCGGTAACGACGACCGCGCTCAGGACCGGGAGCATCTGGCGCACGACCACGACCTGGACGTACTGGTCGACCGCGCCCCAGAACCCCACCGGATCCTGCACTGTCCCTGCAGCATTCAATTCGCGCGAGCTTCTGAATACGTCGATGCTTAGGATCATCATGAAGGCGAGGAATACCGTCGCGATGACGACGGCCAAGTAGACGCCGAAGAACTTGCCCAGCAGGAAATGCGCGCGCCGGACGGGTTTGCAGAGGATGGAGAATGGGACCATCTTGTCCATCTCGCGCGATATTGAGAACCCGGCGGAGACGACGGCGATGAATATCCCGGCGGCCATGAGCGATGCAATGCCCAGCTCCATCACCATGTCCTTTTCTTCGAAGTGGAACAGGGCGAAGAGCGGAGAAAGGAATATGAGGACGCCGAACACGCCGATGAGGACGTAGTAAACGGGCTGCCGGGTGACTTCGTGGTACGTGGCTCCCGTGATCACGGCGATCTTTCCCCAGCCGTACGAGAGCGGGCGCGACCCGGTCTCGAGCGGAGTCACGCTCGCCTGCGTTTCGTTTTGCTGTTGTACGGTATCACTCATGTGACAGCGGCCTATTTGGCCTCCGGGCTTGTCCACAGGGCGGAGAACGATCGCGCCGTATCCGCGGTGGATTTCTTCAGTGCGTCCCTGAAGGCGACCACGCCGCGTCGCTCGCCCCGCACGACCACCCGCACCTTGCCTTCAGGGCTCAGGGCCGTCTCCTGTTCGACATGATGTTCGCTCGCCAGCGCGCGGACGGTGGCGACAAAACCCGCCTCCTGGACGCGCCCCTCCACGGATATTACAATGGCTACGACATCA
>JAVHLO010000615.1:1357-2051 GCA_031082105.1 Planctomycetota bacterium | reverse complement strand
CCCCTTGGGAGAGGGTTGGGGTGAGGGCGCTTCGATCGCCGAGCGCCCGAATTCGTGTCTCATCGCCGCCTGGAGTCTGAGCGCGAACGAGATCGCATCCGAGGGTCGCACGAACACGCAAAAAAAAGAATCGCCGGCCGTGGAAATCTCCTGCGCGTCGGGCGTATGCGCGAGGATATCACGCACCAGCGCGGCGTGCGCCTGGAGGATCGCGGTGGCTGCGCTGTCGCCGCGCCGCTGCTTGAGGAGCGTCGAGCCGACCACGTCGGTGAAGACGAGGGTGAGGAGCGAGGTCCGGTGCCGTTTTCGGAATTCTTCGATGCGCGCCCGGGTATCGCGCGTCTTGACGACCTCGATGCGTTCCGGCGACCATGCCGGAGCGGCGCCGGGTCCGGCGGGAGACTGCGCTTCGTTTGTCGGAGAAGGCGGTTCGGTCATCGCTGCATCACCTCTTCAGAGCGACAGGAGATCGTTCCAGCAGAAGTTCATGATCCCGCGGGAGAGCGGGAAGCTCTCACTGGTTCGCGAAACTACACTAGCGGCCCCGATCAAGGCTTTCAGATCATTCCGGGCCTTGGACAGCGAGGCGGCATGGCCAAGCCGGATCACGATACTACTCGTCACTTTATTCCCTGCACATTGAACATGTCAAGTTAAAATTGCGGGGTAGCGCTGGGAGGGGGATGTTTGTGAA
>JAVHLO010000615.1:0-1347 GCA_031082105.1 Planctomycetota bacterium | reverse complement strand
GCAGGCGACCGCAGGCTTCGGCCGATTCGAAGTCTTGCGGCCGACATGGTGCATTCTTGTTCGAATCGGTCTCAGGTTCCTGAGCAGAATGTAGGGGCCTCTTATCGCCTTGTGAAGTTGATCTGTTCTCCCCGGAATCTCCTACGAGAACTCGAATTGCGTCCATGGACACACATGGCCGGCAGGCCAGACGCGATCAGGACCGCCCCTGATTCAGGCGATTCTGAAGATACCGCCAGCCGAAAGCCCTCTCCATGACCGGACTCCTCCCCATTCACCATCGACTGCTTGCGTCGACCACTACTTCCCCGGCCCGACGCCTTCGCCGGACGGGGTTGTCTCGTCCTTCGGCGGCGCCTTCTTCGCCCACTTGCCCTTCTGGACGGTGCCGTCATCGAGCGTCGTGTCGTCGCCCTGGACCCACCAGCCGTTCATCGCCTTCTCGCGGTACGCCTTGATGTAAGACTTCTGGAGAAGCGGGACCTGCTCCTGCGCCAGGTTGTTCACCTTCGCCACGGTCTTGACGAGCTCGTCCCGGTCTTTGTTCTCGGCCTCGACGGCCCGCTTGATCTCGCTCTTCTCCTTGAGCTCAAGCTTATCGACCACTTCCGCCCTGATCTCCACGTAGCCTTTGTTGTTGAGACCGATCTTCTCATCTGTGAGGAACCGCTTCAGGCTGGCGTCGAACCGCTCCCGGATCCGTTCCTCGATCTTCTTCACCTCCGGCGCGTCGTAGTTCAGCGTGGGGAGGAACTTCTCCTCTTTGTCGCCGCTCGGCTGCTCCTCAGAACCTCCGCCCGCGCCTGGTCCGACCCCCTGCGCCGGCAGAGACGGAAACGACAGAAGCAGTCCGGCAACGAGCAACACCGCACCATACAAGAGAATCCTATTCATTCCAGCTCTCCAGAAAGAACACCACATTTCGCAGGACAACACGGCGCCGTCGATTTTGGATTTTAGATTCTGGATTGTCTTTCAACATCCGAATTCGTTGGTCCTCGATCTGAGGCCACCATATCAGCGCGTGAACGGCCGCCAAAGCGATCTCGGCCCCTCGGATAGCCGTTGCGCCGACACGGCGACTCGACAAGACGCGGGACGCGAGGCCGGCGGGAACAACGGGCTACTTCCCCGTTCCGGCCGGCGCTTCCGGCGCCGCGCCCTCGCCCGGCTTGCCGTCGAGGTTCCACATCCGTTCCACCGATTTCTCCGCGGCCTTGTCGAGCTGTTCCGGCTGGAAGTAGACCGTGATGTTCAGCGTGACACAGCCGACCGCGACCACGAGCAGCAGCAAGGCGATCACAACAGCGAGTCTCTTCATTGGCATTCTCCAAGTTGCACTGAATA
>JAVHLO010000614.1 GCA_031082105.1 Planctomycetota bacterium | reverse complement strand
ACTCGGTACTGTTGCGCAGCAATGAATCCCATTCGGCCAGCACGCCGTCCAGCTCGTTCGAAAGGTCGATCGCCCTGCAGTTCTCCAGTTCCCTCTCGACGGCCGCAATCTCTTCCCCGACCTTGTCCGATTCCACCTGGCTCGCCGGCGGGAAGAAGTCCTCGGGCCGCACGGCGACCCAGTGCCTGTTCCGGTTCGACTCGCTGAATCCGAAGTAACCCTCCTCGTCCGACATGAACGACGTCGTCGCCTTGAACCGCGCGGCCTCCTGGAACTCGCCCTCGGGCGAGTCGGCAATGTAGACGACGTATTGGACACTATCCTTCCCGGCGGTCGGTATGTTCCACACGTCCCACGTAAGCGAGATGCTGCCGCCCTGGTCGTTGGGCGTGTCGAATGCGGTCAGACCTTTCGGTGCGACGAGGGTGCTCCCGTCCTCCGTTGCGGCGGGGGCGTTCTCTTTTTCGCCGCAGCCGGCCTGGCCGATGCAAACGAAAAGGAGCGCCATGATCAGATATGGCGCCCTTTCCAGGATCGAAACAGTTCTGTCAACCGGGGAAGAAAACATGGCGATCTCCAGTCGATGTCGTTTTCCGTCAACCGTTCAATGCTGCAACCACGGACTACACGGATTTCGCAGCGCGGCACAGTCGCACCCGGAATCAACCACCGAAACCGCGGAACCGCCGGACTACGGGTGACAACCGTCCGGACAATCCCGGCGGATTCGGAGGTTTCAGCGGCTATTCTATCCCTTCCCGTTCGCTGCTTCCATCGAGTATCCCGCCCTCGCCGAAGAGCCGGTTCCTCTGGTCCGGCTGCGGGGTCCTGCGCAACCCATCGAGGATCGACAGGTCGTCGGTGAAGAGCAGTTCCCAGCCCTGTCCCTGCCTGGGGGCGGCCGACTCCGTACCGCCGAAACTGTCCATCAGCAGGTCGCCGGGCACCTTCCCGCTCATCAGGTTCTCCGCGACCGCCTCGACGATCCGGTCGCGATACTGTTTCAGCACGTGGGCAAGGTTCACCCTGTAGCAGATACCCTCGTCGACGAGCCGCTCGGCCAGATCGCTGACCATGACCTTACTCACGCCGTCAACTGCGGCCTCGGGCGGCGCACCGCCGGCCGGATTCGATGACGCGTTCGTCTTTGCCTTGCGGATCTTCTCAACCAGTTCGCGAATCCGGGCGCGCAGTTCAGTGAGCACCTCCTTGTGCCGCTCGTTTTCCTTCGAGATGGCGCCTGCGAGCGTCTCGATCGGCTTGTCCTGTTTTCCGTCGGCGTTCTCGCCCTCCTTGTCGCCGGTCGGCCCCGAAGTGCCGATCTCCTCGGACCAGTTCAGCGAGAGCAATAGGGCCACGAGGAATGCTGCAACGGCAGCGGCATACAAGATCTTCATAGCGCTCGGCCTCCTGTCAAACGAGTCTTGTCACTCAATCCGGTGTACGGTGGAAGATCCCGGCTGGGACTATTCGCGTGTCCCAGAAAAAAGGCAGACAAACTGTCATTGCGAGCCGCAGCGAAGCAATCTCCTGTACGCCGACGCGGAGGATATTGGCGATTGCTTCGCTGCGGCTCGCAATGACACGAAAGAACCCGTCTGTCAAGACACTTCTGAATGCCCGGTCATGAACTTGCCGGGCTACGGCCCCCCGATCTTGGTTCGGATCGCAGCGAGCAGTTCGTTCTTCTTGAACGGTTTCGTGACGTAGTCGCTGCCGCCGCTGAGCGAGCCGAGGATCTTGCTCGAATGGTCGGTCAGGGCGGTCAGGAAGATCACCGGGATCTTGAACGTCTTCTCGTTCAACCGCAGCTTCTCGCAGACGACGAACCCGTCCATCTCGGCCATCATCACGTCAAGCAGCACGAGGTCAACCGTTTCCCGCTGCACCGTGCTGAGACATTCCTTTCCGCTCCTGGCCTTGAGGACGGCGAACCCTTCCTTCTCGAGGAAATGCGCCACAACATTTCTGATCTTCTCATCGTCGTCGACGACGAGGATCGTCTTGCCCACCCGCGTTTCATGCTTTGCGGGTACCGTGTCACCTTTCTTCATG
>JAVHLO010000613.1 GCA_031082105.1 Planctomycetota bacterium | reverse complement strand
TGAGAAAAGCACTACTGTTTCTTCTCCTCATCATGGCCGCACTGTGCTACGCCGGCTATAGATACGACATACTGCCTGGTTTGAAGTCCGGGGCGGCCGAGAAACCCTCAGGCGGGAACCAGGGCCAGAACGGCACGAAAGTCCCTCCCGAGCAGACCGAGCCGGAGCGCAAGGGCGACGCGCTCTTCGCCGCGAAGAAGTACGACGAGGCGTTGATCGAATACGACCGCGAACTCGCCGCGCTGACGGGCGACAACGCCAACGGCCCGGCAAAGCGCATTGAACACGTCGCAGCGCGCGCCGGCGAGTGTCACGCGCAGATAGGCGAGAAGCTGATGGCTGCGAAGAAGCAGTACGAGGCGCGCACCGAGCTGTCGCGCGCTCTCCGCGCGCCACTGCCCGAGGAGCGCCTGGCGGAAATCAAGGACAAGACAGTCAAGCTCAACGAGTACCTCATCTACTCCGCATTACCCACAGCCGACTCCGTCGAGTACGTGGTCGTCGCGGGAGACATACTGAAGAAGATCGCGGACAAGCACGGCGCGACCTACGAGGCCGTCATGCGCGTCAATCGCATGAACAAGGACAACATCCGTGTCGGCCAGGTACTGAAGATACTTCAGGGTACGTATGCGATCGAGGTGTCGCTCTCAAAGATGCGCCTCTCGCTGTGGCTTGACGACAAGTTCATCCGCGAGTTTCCGGTTGGGACCGGGCGTCCCGATTCGCCCACACCCATCGGGACATTCACGATTCACAGCCGCGAGAAGGACCCCGTGTGGTGGTCGCCGGATGGGAATTCGTATCCGCCCGGCCATCCAAAGAATATTCTCGGCTCGCGCTGGATGGGACTCCGCGAGCGACCGTCCTACGGGATTCACGGGACGACCCAACCCGAGACGATCGGCACGGCGTGCTCGAACGGCTGCATCCGGATGCACAGCGCCGACGTCGAAGAGGTTTTTGACTTCGTCCCAATCGGCACGAAGGTCATCATTTCCGAGTAGCGCGTGAGATTCATCAGCAAGAAGAGCGGCTGGCAGTTCCTTTGCCGAATGGGCGAGCTCGTGGCGTCGACCGCCCAGTATGAGCAGGTGCTGCAGCGGCTGGTGGAGACCACTCTCGAGCTGCTGAGGGCCGATCTCTGCTCGATTCGCCTTCTCGAACCGGAGACCGGCTTGCTTCACCTGGCGGCCTGTTCCGGGTTCGGCAACTCGTATACCGACAAGGCGGAATCGATCCCCATCGGCGAAGGCTGCATCGGCCGTGCCGTGCGCGATATCCGGCCCGTGCCCGTTTCAGATATCAGCAAGTCGCCTTTCAAGTTCCCGGAGCTTGTGAGGGAATACCGTCTGCGGTCGCTTCTGGCCGTGCCGATCGTCAGCCGGGGACGCGTGCTCGGCGGCATGTGCGTGTATTCCACGAGGACCCACAACTACCGCGATGCGGAGATCAACGTCCTGTCCGCGATTGCCAGCCAGGCCGCAGTGGCGATCAGCAATGCGACGCTATACCAGGACTCGATCGGCGCGCTCTTCTCGCTGGCCAAGGCCATCGAGGCGAAAGACTCATACACACGCGGCCACTCGGAACGGGTCACGAGATACGCGAAGCTCCTTGCCGAATACGCCAAGCTCCCGGAGCGTGTCAGCGACATTCTCGGGCTCGTGTGCCCGCTCCACGATGTCGGCAAGATCGGCGTGAGCGAGAAGATTCTCACGAAGAACGGCAAGCTCACTCCGCTCGAGCGGTCGATCGTCGCGCGTCACCCGCTCATAGGCGCCGACATCATCAAACCTATCCGGCTTTTCAGCGAAGGGATCGCGATCGTGCGCAACCATCATGAGTGGATCGACGGGAGCGGGTACCCCGACGGACTCGTCGGCGACAACATCCCGCTGATCGCGAGAATCACGTCGATAGCGGACGCCTTCGATGCGATGACTTCACACAGAACGTACCGGCGCGCATTCAGTGTGAGGGACGCCATTGCGGAAGTGAGGCGCATGGTCCGCAAGCAGTTTGACAAGGAACTTGCGCACATGTTCGTCGCGGTGAGC
>JAVHLO010000612.1 GCA_031082105.1 Planctomycetota bacterium | reverse complement strand
CCCCCTTAGCAAAGGGGGACGCAGGGGGTTGTTGTTTGTGCCACCAACATCTGAAATTCCGGGGAAGAACCTCTTACCACCAAGAGTCTCACGAGTGAGGCGAACCGATGTTTGACTCCATAGCCGACAGCCTGCAGAATATTTTCCGAAAGCTCGGCATCCGAGGCAAGCTGACCGAGAAGAACATACAAGAGGGGCTGCGCGAGGTCCGCGTGGCGCTGCTCCAGGCGGACGTCAACTACAAGGTCGTCAAGGACTTCATCGACCGCGTAACCATCCGCGCAGTCGGAACGGAAGTCATCCGCAGCATCCAGCCCGCCCAGCAGATCATCAAGATCGTCAATGACGAGCTCGTCTCGCTGATGGGGCCGGTCGACCACAAGATACCGACCAATCCGAAGGGCCCGACGGTCGTCATGATGGCTGGACTGCAGGGCTCGGGCAAGACCACCACGTGCGCCAAGCTCGCCAACTTCGCGCGCGGAAAAGGGTTCATGCCGCTGCTCGTCGCGGCGGACATCCAGCGTCCCGCCGCCGTCAAGCAGCTCCAGATACTCGGCGAGCAGCTCGGGATGCCCGTCTACGCCGAGGAGAAGGGCACGCGGCCCGCGAAGATCTGCGAGCGCGCCGTCGCCCACGCGATACAGAACAACCGCAACCTTGTCATCCTCGACACGGCGGGCCGGCTGCACATAGACAAGGCCCTGATGGACGAGCTGAAGGACATCGTCGAGAAGACTGTCCCACAGCAGGTTTTTCTCGTCTCCGACGCGATGACCGGCCAGGACGCCATCAACAGCGCGAAGGAGTTCAACGAGCAGTTGTCGCTCGACGGGATCATCCTGACGAAGCTCGACGGCGACGCGCGCGGCGGCGCGGCGCTTTCGATCAAGGCCGTCACCGGCAAGCCGATCAAGTACATCGGCGTCGGCGAGAAGATCGAGCAGTTCGAGGAGTTCCACCCCGAGCGGATGGCCTCGCGCATCCTCGGCATGGGCGACATCGTCAGCCTCGTCGAAAAGGCCCAGCAGACGATCGATATCGAGCAGGCGAAGAAGATCGAGGAGAAGCTGAGGAAGCAGGAGCTGAACTTCCAGGATTTTCTCGACCAGTTCCAGCAGATGAAGAAGATGGGCCCGCTCAAGGAGCTGATCGGGATGATCCCGGGCATCGGTCGGATGGTGAAGGACGTGGACGAGAACGAGTTCAAGCGGGTGGAGGCGATAATCCTGTCGATGACGAAGGACGAGCGCCAGCATCCGGAGATAATAGACGGCAGCAGGCGCAACAGGATCGCGCGCGGGAGCGGGACGAGCGTTCCGGAGATCAACAGCCTGATAAAGCAATTCCGCGAGATGCGCAAGATGATGAAAGGGATGGGCAAGTTCCAGAAACTCTTCGGCGGCAAGATCCCCGGCGGGCTCGGGCAGCTCGGGCAGCTCGGCAAACCGGAATAGCAGTGTAGGAGGCAGCTCCAGCTGCCGACCTGTTGGCGAGGGAACCGGGACCGAAACTGTCATTCCCGCGAAAGCGGGAATCCAGCCGAAGGTGGAGGGCGAGACTCATCCCGGGCCGGCAATGTAGCATAGGCGTCCCGCCTGTGCCCGCCGCGCGATGCGGATGGCGCGACCAATTCCGAGCCGGGAAGACCGTGCCGCGACCGCACGAAGGCTGCAAAGCCGCCGAGACCGATATGCACGCCTTCGCAGAGTCCTTGACGCAAAGAGCGCAGCCGGTAGGATGCGGCAGATGTTCACGTCGTGGCCGACGACATTCAGGAGACGGAGACACCCGTTATTTCCTAGGAGCGTCGCGCGAAATTAGTATTGACTGACTACATTGAATATGCAATGGCTTCCGCATACTACGACAAACTCGAAAACTGTTCCTCTGCAAGTCGAATCCCAAAGTGCAAAGGTGTGATTGCCTTTGCAGGTTCTTTGCGGGAGTGAACCGCGAAACCGTCCTCTGCCGCGTATCAAAGTGCTTGACAACAGCGGCAAGACTGCGTACAATGTGGCGCGCTTCTGGGATGCCGGGGCGCCCGCGCGACAATGCGGTCGTTCCGAAAATC
>JAVHLO010000611.1 GCA_031082105.1 Planctomycetota bacterium | reverse complement strand
CGACCGCGACGTCGTTTTCCAGTTCGTCAACAAGAACGGCAAGACACTGGGCGACGTCCATCACAAGCTGGTGGAGAAGGTGTATGCGCGCAACCTCCGTCAGATCACAGGGCGAAGCATGAACGAGATGGACCACGTTGTCACGAGCAGGTGGCACCCGGAGGCGTACAACCCGGGCAGGTACGCGAACCAGGCAGCGCGTAGCAAGGAGATCGCGAACATCATCTCGGGCAAGTCCGCCGGCCGGCTCGGCCGGCCGCAGGACATCCGCGACACGATCGTACACAAGGGCAAAGAATGGATCGAGGCGGGCAACAAGGCTGCGCAGCGCGGCAGGCCGATGCTGGGGAATCAGAAGGTGAAGGAAGGGATGCGTCAGATGGTGAAGGAGTACGACCGGCAGGTCGCGCAGTACCTGAGCGGGAAGGGGCTCGACGCGGCGAAGGCGTTGCCGCCGAGGTTGAGGGCGGGGATGGAGGTGTTCAAGCTGGTTCAGAAGGGGCTGCCCGTGGAGCGGGCGAAGGAGATGTTGAAGGCGCTGACGCCGAAAGGCGGCGTGCCCGTGACGCCGGAGACGATTGTGGACGACCTCGGCACGTTCGTCGAGTTCATCAACAAATGGGGCCTCAAGGCGGGGGCGTAGGGCGGGCGAGCGTGAGTGCGTGCCTGGGTAGATGCGTGCATGCGCGCGTGAGTGCGGAGTAGCCGCGTGGTTTCCCCCTCTCCCCCAATGGGGGAGAGGGCGGGGGTAAGGGGGATATATGCGGATGGCGAGGTTCCCTGCCAGGGCGGGGCAGGCCTGCCGAGCCGGGATCTCAGTGCCGCCACACTGAGGAACCGAGTCGTGGCGTGAACGCGCCACGCCCGGATCGGAGAATACCACAAGGCAAGGTGAAGAAGGTGCCCCATCCGAAGGGCCAACGTCACACGCCCAATTCGGAGTTTCAGGGCTTGTCTCGCACTGCTCGGAGAGAGTTGAGTAGGCCGGACGTTTCAACGCGGTCGCTTGTTGGAGGACGCTGATATGTTCCACTGTGAGCAAAGTCTTGTCTCTGTCAGGTTGTTCCGCGGGCCGATCTTTCTGCTCGTGCTCGTCGGGGCTGTCACATTGGCGATGTCCATGCCCGTGGCCGCGCAGGAAGAGGATGCCGAATTCGTGAAGGTGGCGCGTCCGAAGGAGGTCGAGCCAAAGAGTCCGCGGCTGGCCGAATTCCTCGACGGTATCCTAATCGCCAAGCCCGTCGTACACGAGGAGTTCGCACTTTTCTTCCTGTACACCGAACGGAAACTCTCTACCGGCCTCTCTTTCGCGGAGAACGCCAGGGGCAGATATACGAACCGCGGAACGGGGCTGATTACGTTCTCTCTGCCGTCGTCGGCGGGATTGTATGTCCCGAGAGGGTACATTGTCTCAGGGGACAATCAGACGGGCGTTGTGCTCACCGACATCGTTGTCTCGAAGCGGAGGCCGGAACTCGAGGGGAAGCAGTGGATCCGCTGGTTCGAACCGTTGAAGGAAGGAAAGGCCGTTTCATTTGCTCTGTCGCAACTCGTGCTCGCCCGGGCGCGCCTGGCCTCCGAGTTCACGACGAGCGACATTGAGAAGGCCGCGGCGGTCGCCAAGAACAGCGCCAAGTCCATCGCCACGGCCCTCAAGGCATTTTCTGCTGCGCCTGCGAAAGGGAAAGCAACGCCCATCGGGATGGTCATTGCACACAAGGATCGGTTCTGCTACATGGACATCGTGGGCGATTCCGGGCTCTTCAACCAATTGAAGCCGTCGATCCTCGCGTCATACCTGGGCGAGCTGATGTCGGAGGCGGGGACTGCCGAAGGGGCCGGCGAGGGCGGAGAGAAGAAGGCGGACTCGAATCCGCCGGACAGAGACCTGCTCCGCAAGATGATCGAGAAACTCTACTCCGGTGACATCTCAGGCTCATCGAGTACATCGGTTTCGACGAGCGACAGGACGGTTCCCGCCGGGGAGGTGCACAAACTCACGGTGGATCCAGGGCCGCAGGCCAAGCAGACCGTCGCGGGGCTGAGGGATGTGGGCGACGTTTTCATAATCAACGACCAG
>JAVHLO010000610.1 GCA_031082105.1 Planctomycetota bacterium | reverse complement strand
AGCCGGTGCTCGACCCCTTTGAACTCCCGGACAATCTGCGCGATATGGGCCGGCTTCGCACCGTGCTCGGCCGCCGCGCACATCGCCGCCAGAATATTCTCAGTGTTAAACCAGCCCGGGATCAGCGCGTCCGAGGCCGCGCACACGTCGGTCGATTTCCCCTTCGATCCCAGACACAACCGGCCGTCGGCCGCGAATGCTCCGTCCGGGACCCGTTCCTTTCTGCTGAAGAAGCTCACCCGGCTCGCGATGTCTTTCCGCCAGCCCGAGACCTCCTTGTCGTCGAAGTTCAATATGGCCAGGTCGTCCGGCTGCTGGAACGCGAACAGCTTCCGCTTGGCCGAAACGTAAGCCCCCATGGATCCATGCCTGTCCAGATGGTTCGGACAGATGTTCGTCGCAACTCCGGTGTACGGGCTCGTTCGCACCCAGTCCAGCATGTCCAGTTGGAAGCTCGACAGCTCCAGGACCACCACGTCGTCCCTTCGGATGTTCTCGACGCAGTCGAGCAGCGATTTTCCCAGGTTCCCGCCCACCCACACCTTCCTGCCCGCGGCCTTCAGCATCTCTCCGATGAGCACCGTCGTGGTCGTCTTTCCGTTGCTGCCGGTGACCCCGACGACCCGCGAAGGGCAGAGAGAGAAGAAGACATTTATCTCGCTCTCGAGACGGACTCCCGCCTTGCGGGCAGACTCCAGGAACGGGGAGTCGAGTGGTACGGCGGGGTTGACAACGACGATGTCGGTATCGGTGAAATCCGACAGGTCATGCCCGCCCAGGTGGAGGGTCAGGGTCGACGAGGATAAAGCCTGAATAGATTCGGCCAACTGGGACGCCGGCCGAAGGTCTGTAACTGTGACTAGAGCTCCATGCCTGGCCAGGAATGCGGCAACACCCGCTCCTCCGCCGAAGAGCCCCAGGCCCATCACAGTAGCTTTCTTGCCCGCAAAGCGGGATTGACATTCTCTGTTCATCACGGGTCATGCTGTCTGTCCCGGCAGTCTCCAAAGTCGAAAACTAGATGATTATTATACCAAATCGGTGGCGATTGTCAAGAGAAACCTGCGTGCCGGGTGCGGACACGGGCAAAAGCACCGACGGGAGCACGAGCAAGAGCGGGAGCACGAGCAGGAGAGAAGGCGTGTTTCGGGCTGCTATTCCGGCACCTTCTCCGCCTCCTTCTTCAGCTCGGCCGCGCGCTGGAGGACCTCCGCCTTCGGCGTCGGTGTGAGCGGCTCGAGCCCCACCGTGATGATCCGGTGGTCCACTATCTTGGTCGGCAGGATGACCTCGGTGAAGAAGTCGAGAGGGAATATCTGGTATGCCGGAGCGCCGATCGGAACGAGCAGGCGCACCGGACGATGGAGTTCCTTTTCCACGACGACCTCACGCGTGCCGTAGTACGTGAAGGGCACGGTCACGGGGGCCTCGCCGACGTCCACGCCGTCAAGCCAGACGGTCCCACCTGTGGGATCAGACTTGATTGTGAGCTTGCGCTCGACGCAGCCGACCGTGACCAGAAGTACCGCGGCGGCAAAAAGTACCGCGCCCGCCGTGCCAGGGCGCACACCAGTCTGAATGTTTGCTGTGCTCACCGGAATAGGCTCCTCATGCGCAAAAGTGACACCGGACATTATAGCTCCTTTTTCGGGACAGTCAAGAAAATTATGGTTGACTTCCTGATGCCGGTGTGCTAGACTTCCGAACAGTGCCGACGCCGCACGACAGTATTCCGAATGGCCACAGAGACACGGAGGCACGGAGAACGGTTGAGGATTGTCATTCCTGCACAGGCGGGAGGAAATGTCATTCCCGTGACAGGGAAAGGAACCGTCATTCCCGCGGAAGCGGGAATCCAGAGACAGCGAATGAGCCTGAAGACGTACTTGTCCGGACTTTTCAACAGGGGGATTCTAGGAGAGCAGGGCATGTCTGGTAAGTCCGACTTTGCGGGACATCTTAGCAGGCCGGTTCGGCAGTACGGCCTCATCGCCGCAGTCATCTTCCTGGCCGCGATGCTCGCGCCGATCGTACCGGCCGTGGGCGAGGTCATCGAGATGAAAAAGGGCGGTCGCATCGAAGGGG
>JAVHLO010000060.1 GCA_031082105.1 Planctomycetota bacterium | reverse complement strand
GACGGGCACAGGCGGGACGCCTGTGCTACATTATTGCGGGCCCCGCGCGAGCCTCGCCCGCCCTCCGTCGAGGGCTTGACCGCTCCCTCACGGTCGCGGCTCGGTTCAGCCCACACCACTCTTGCTCGTGCTCCTGCTCTTGCTCGATCCCGCGCTCTCCACTCGCTTCGCAAATCGTCGGCAGCTGGAGCTGCCTCCTACAGGCGCGACTCGACGGGAGCCTCGCCCTCCCGGGCAGGTCGACGGGCACAGGCGGGACGCCTGTGCTACATTATTGCGGGCCCCGCGCGAGCCTCACCCGCCCTCCGTCGAGCGCTTAACCGCTCCCTTACGGTCGCGGCACTGATTCCTGCAGTCCGCCCTACTTGTCCTTCTCCTTCTCCTTCTTCTTCTCCAGCTCCGCCTGCATGTTGCGGATCTGGTCCGCGGCGCCCTGGATCTCCGAGGTCAGGTGCGGAAAATCCATGATCAGCTTCTTCAACAGCGCGATCGCAGGCTCGAGCTCGTCAAACTGCTCGTGCAAGTGGACCATGTGCCCGATGATCGTCGTGTCGTAGAAATCGTTGCGGTCGCCGGACTCGTGGTTCTTCTTCTTGTAGTACGTCCCAAGATAGTCCTTGCACCGCTCTTGGTACTTGTCGTAGTAGAATGCGAGCCGCTTCTTCTGCTCCTCGACCGGCTCTTTCTCGTTCGGCCACTGGTAGTGCTTCACGATCTCGTAGTACGCCTGCAGGAGGCAGTACGCGACGCACTTCTTGTCCGGCTGCCACGGCATGTCGCCCTGGATTTCTTCCGGGATCGTCGGCCGATCTTCAGGCGATGCGAGCGCCTGCTCCAGGCACCTGATCTTCGTGAGACACTTGTTGACCGTCTGCTGTTCGACGAACTCGTCCACCTTGTCGAGGAACTTGTAGACGTCGCCGAGGCTCTTCTGCGCCTCGACGAAGAGCGGGTCCTCCTGCGCCGCCTTGCGGAACGCCTCCGCCGCCTCTTCCATCTTGTTGTCGTTCAGCAGCATCACACCGCGGACGTACTGCTGGAACGCCTCGGTCGACGCGGTCGGCGCCTCCTGCACCCGGGCTTTCTCGTCCTTCGAAAGCTCGAGCTTCAGCGCGTCAATGAGGTCCCTGACGATCGCATCCTGGAGCGTGAAGAGGTTGTCCGCCTTGTCACGGTGTTTCGTGGTAAGAAGGACCGCGCCCGTCGACGTGAGCACGAACCGCGAAAAGACCTGCAGCTCGCCCCCCTTGACGACGAACGAACCGCCGACGAGCACGCCCGCATTGGCGAGCTTGCCCGGTTCGACGCGGAACTTCGGGTCGAAGTATTTCGTCTCGCCGTTCTGGATCTCCTTGAGCACCTCCGTCAGCATCGCGCGCTCGACGACGCGCACGGACGAGACCTTCGTCAGGTCGGTGGTGATCGCCTCCGCCAGCCCCTGGCCAAGCCACGCGTTCGCCTGGTCCTGCGCGTCGAGGCTTTGATACGGCAAAACCGCGATCAGCGGGTTCTTCGGCAGCTCCGCCTCGAGGGCCGTAGTCGTGGTCGAAGGGTCCTGAGTGCCGGCGGCGTTCGTGGTCTGGGTCGAACCCGTGGACGCCGCGTGTGCCGGATCGGTATTCGCCGTTGTCGTTGTCGTGCCGGGCTGCGTGGTTGGCCCTGTGTTGTCCCCCGTGTTCGGCTGAGTGCCGGCCTGTGTCGTCTTGTCGGGCGTTGTCGCCCTTGTAGTTTTCTGATCGTTCTGGTCAGTCTTGTTCAGGGCCTTGTATGCGAGGACGGCGATCACCGCTACGAGAATGGTGGCGGCCATACCGAAGACGAAGCCCGGGATGCCCTTTCGTTGTCCCGCACCCGGAGTTGTCTCTGCGTGGCCGGGCGCTGGCGTCGCAAGGGCCGGAACCGGCGCCGGCGCAACAGGCTGCGCGGCAGGCGCGGCGACTGCCGCGGCAGGTCTCTCGGCAACGCCGGCCACGGCGGTTTCACGGATCGGGAACGGCGTCGCGGCCGGGTCGCCGTACAGGACATAGCTTGCCCACATTAGCGATTTCGAGCCGTACTTGTCGACGACCTCGAACCGCCCTGCGCGGACGGCGTCGCCGACCGAGTAGCCTTCGAGGAGCCGCGAGTAGAAGACGTGCGCGAAATCGCGGCTGGGCTGGTCATAGATATTCCACAGCGCGCCGATGTAGTGTTGGACGCCCTTCGCGAGGAACGCCTGTGCGAGCCCGAACAGCCCGTGCTCGGCGAGGAGCGGGGCGCGGCCGGATTCGCAGGAGTTGACGAACATTATCTGCGGGAGAGCGCGCGCGGTCTTCAACTGGAGTATCTCTTCCGCCCTGACCGCGCCGTCGGCGAACCGCCAGCGGCTCTGCGCCGGGTTGGCCCGTTCGTACTCGGTATGGCCGGAGAAGTGCAGTATGTTCGCCTGCGGCACGGCGGCAAGGAACGCCCCGCGCTGCACGCGGTCGAGCAGCGTGTCAAGCCGCAGGTCGGGGAACTGCGTCACGGTCTTCTTGATGAGCTGCGCCTCTTCGACCGCTGCGGCGAGGTCGCCGGTCGGGTTCGCCACGAGCAGCATCGAGTACGGCGGCTCCATGCGCCGCGCACCGGGCAAGGTCGCCCTTCCCTCCGATTCCGTCGCCCGACCGCACGCGAACCGCAACGAGATGAACTCGTCGCCATCGTGCATGAACTCCCAGGGGACATGCGCCAGCGCCCCGTCCGCCTGGAGGAGCAGGTGCGCGGCGCGGGCCTGCCTGATCTCGTTGCGGACCGGTTCCGGCAACGCGGCGGCGAAGAGCCCGCTCCCGATCTCGCGCAGCTCGTCGAGCAGCCCTTCGCGCTGCGAGCCTTTCCTGTTCACCCCTTCGAGAAACCGGTCGACCCGGCGGCAGCACTCGGAGAGCGCCGCTTCGGGGAACGGCATCTCGTGCGGTTTGCAGTTCGCCGGCGGCATGTCTTCGCGCGCGGGCGAGAAGGTCACGACGAGCTTGTCTTCGCGGCGGGTCGCCCGGAGCACGGCGGTGGTCCGGCCCGCGACGGCCCGCGTGGGCATGTAGCGCTGCCTCGGGTTCCACGGCAGGAGGTAGAGTTCTATGGCCTCTTTCTTTCCCTTGAGCTGGGCTTTGCCGACGGGGAGGCAGAAGATGTCGGCGCGTTCGAGTTCGCGGAACATCTCTGCGGAGACGACCGTCTGCGCGGGCTCGGCCTGGCCCTGGATCCGCGCGGCAACGTTGACGACATCGCCGTAGACATCACCGGACTCTTCGAGGAGGACCTTTCCCCAGTGGAGGCCGATCCTGACATTGAACTTTTCGGCCGCGTCGGCCTTGAGGTTGTTCTGAGCGACGGCGAGCTGGAGCCGGTTGGCACAGCGGGCCGCGCCTGCAGCAGCGGGGAATGCGGCGAGCAGCCCGTCGCCGAGTTTCTTCACAAGCTTCCCCTCTCCCTCCGCGATCGCGGGCAGGGCCATCTCTTCGAGTCGCCGCACGAAGATCCGGCCGTCGATGTCGCCCTGCTGTTCATAGAGCGTCGTCGAGCCCTGGATATCGACGAACAGCACGGCCATGTGCTTCTGGTACTGCTGCTCGATATTACGGTCGATCTGCTCGCGCTTGCGGAGAAGATCGTCGAGCGAGCCGTCAGCGGGTTTCTCCTTTTCGTAAGGCATGGGGATGGGCCTCAATTTTGTGATTGTACGGCGAGGAGGTCGGAAAGAACTGCCTGCCCGGCGGCCGGAGGACGGGGACGATCAAGCTCTGGCAGCTACTTCACGATCGCGGCACGGCGGTCCGACTCGGCAAGACCCTCGGCCTTCCCTTGAGACTCCTCCGCTTGCTCTTGCTCGTGCTCGACCCCGCGCTCCGCGTTCGCGCTGCGCATCGTCGAGAGCACAGGGAGTCCGCAGACAACCCCCTGAATCCCCCTTTGCCAAGGGGGGACTTCACCATCGTCGGCAGCGGGAGCTGCCTCTTACAGACTTCTACCCCGGCCATGCCGGGGGTTCTTCCATGTCCTCTGACACAGGGCAATCCGACCGCTGCCATGGGCAGCGTAGAAATCCCGACTCGCAGGAGCTGCCTCCTATAGCGGCGGACCGGGCTACTTCACGCCCGAGAGCAGTCTTGCCGCCTTCACGGTATTGACCATGAGCATGGCGATCGTCATGGGGCCGACGCCGCCCGGGACGGGCGTGATCGCGCGCGCTTTTTCCTTCACGCCGTCGAAATCCACGTCGCCGACCAGCATGTCCTTGCCTTCGGGCGTCTTGCCGATGCGGTTCACACCAACATCGATGACCGTGACGCCGTTCTTCACCATGTCGGCGGTGACGACCTTCGGCTTGCCGATCGCCGCGACGAGTATGTCCGCGCGTCTGCAGACCTCGCCAAGGTCCTTCGTGCCGGTGTGGCAGATGGTAACCGTGGCGTTCTCGGCCATGAGCAGCAGCGCAACCGGCTTGCCGACTATGTTGCTGCGGCCGACGATGACCGCTTCGGCGCCGGCCATCGGGATCCCGGTCCTGCGCAGGAGCTGGATGATCCCGTGCGGCGTGCAGGGCAGGTAGATGCCGGACTCGCTGATCTCGCGCGCGTTCTTCTTCGAAAGGAGCTTGCCCATGTTCATCAGGTGGAAGCCGTCAACGTCCTTGTTGGGCGAGATTGCGACGAGGATCTTGTCGCTGTCGATATGCTTCGGCAGCGGGAGCTGGCAGAGGATGCCGTGGACTTTCGGGTCGTTGTTCAGTTTCTGGACGAGTCCGAGGATCTCGGACTCGGTCGCCTTCTCGGACAGGTGATGGTGAAAGGACTCGATGCCGAGCTTGTTGCATGTTTTTATTTTCTGGCCGATGTAGACCTGGGACGCGGGATCCTCTCCCACGAGTACGGTCGCCAGTCCCGGGACTACGCCCTTGCTGCGCAGCGCCTCCGACTCGACCTTCGTCTCCGCCTGGATCTGTTTCGAGACCTCGTTGCCGCTGATGATTTGAGCCATGACTGACCTCCAAGAAATCGGTTTGAACAACACGTTACGCGCGCCGGAGCGCGGACCCGGCAAGATCCGTCACCGCACGCACGGGCGGCGAAAGGTCAAATGATACCCCCACCGAGACCGGCTGTCAAGCAAAAAAGTCAGCAGTCTCTTGCTCTAGCCCGCGATGAATGCTATGATGTCCGGTGCAATGGACTCAAGCGACACAAAGAACAGCAATGCCGCAATACCTCCTGTGGTGCGCACGGGAAGAGGCCCGATGGGCACGTCCGCGCGCGCGGTCGTGCGCGCGCTTGGCCTCGCCGCCGGCCTCATGGTCGCGCTCGGGACGTTCACCTGCCCCGCCGGCGCAGACGAGTACCAGGACGTGGCGGTCGAGATCGGCACGTACCTTGTCCAGTCGGCCAGGAAGGAAGGCGACGGCATTTTCTGGCGGCAATACGAGGGCGGTCCGGCGGACACAAGCGAGGTGAACAAGCAACTGCCGCTCTCGCTCTACACCGGCATCACGGGCGCCGGTTTTTTCCTTCTGAACCTCCAAGCGGTCACCGGCACTCCACGGTTCCTCGACGCTGCGAAGGGCGTCGGGCTGAGGCTCGTCAAGCTGGCAAAGCCCGCGCCGTCGGGCGGGCTCCAGTGGGAGGGCGCGTGCGAGCACAAGGAGCGGATCACACCCGACGGCGCCCGGTGCGGCCTCTACGACGGCAATGCGGGCATCGGCATCTTCCTGGTCCACCTGCACAAGGCCGCCGGCGACCAGCGGTTTCTGAAATGCGCCAATGACGCGTTCGAACGGATCATCAAAGAGGCGAAGCGCGAGAAGGACGGCTGCTGCTGGGAGTATTCCTTCCAGGACATCATCGGCGGCGAGGCCGGGATCGGTCTTTCACTGCTCGAGATGCACCGCCTGACGAAGCGCGTAGAATACCTCGAGACCGCGAAGAAGGCCGGTCGCTGGCTCGTCTCGCGGTCCGAAAACAAGAACGACCTGTGCCAGTGGCAGACGTACGGCGCGCTCGACCCGAATTTCTCGCACGGGGCGGCCGGCATCGTCTTCTTCCTGATGGCGCTCCGCGAACCGGAATTCCAGGACGCCGCGACAGGCGGCGCGCGGTGGATCGAGTCGGTCGCAAAGGACGACGGACGCAAGGGCCTCTTCTGGGAATACTACGCGGGCACGCCGCCGGAGGGGAAGGAGAACTCCGTCATGGCGAGCTGGTGCCACGGCTCGCCCGGAACCGCGCGCGTGTTCATCCTCGCAAACAGGCTGACGGGCAAGACCGAGCCGCTCGAGGTCGCCCGCAAGGCCGGCACCGGCTTGAGAAACAGCGTCTGCATCGGCTCGACCGACGCGTCGTTCGCAAACCCGTCGTTCTGCTGCGGCGCGGCCGGATACATCGACGCGTTCTGCAACGTTTACGAGGCGACGGGCGACCGGAAGTTCCTCGACGACGCGAAGACCGTCGCGGACGCGGTCATCAAATCGCTCCGCAAAGAGGGCAAGCTCCGACTCTACGCGCTGTACGATACGGAAGACATGACGGCGAAGAAATACCCGTACTACCCGACCGGGTTCATGGTCGGCAATGCGGGCATCGGTTTTTCGCTGCTGCGGCTGTCCGCGCTCATCTCCGGCAAACAGAACAAGATCATCCTGCTGCCCGATCACCCGTTCGCGGGGTTCAACGCCAGGGCGGGCAAGAAATGAGAAACGCCGAAGGACACTTCGCTGGAGGCCACAAGAAGGACGCAGCGCTGCAAGGCCGCAACGAAACCAACCGCAAAGCGCGCAAAGATCGCAAAGAAGAAAACGAACTCGGCCATGCGACAGGTCTTCGACCTTTCCGCGCTTTGCGTTCTTTGCGGTGAAGAAAGACGTTGTCCGGATTGCCGACGTCGATACGGCGCTGGCGATCCCTGGGCTTTTCACCGACGTGCCGTGTTTCCGCGATTCCGTGTTTCCGTGTCCATCAGGCGGACATCGGTTGTCGAACAGAACGTCGGGATCCACTCAGAGTTTGTCCCATAGAATATTGCCGAGGAGGTCGAACATGAGAAGTTCCGCCCTGATTCGCGCGCTTTCACTGGCGTCGGTTGCTGCGCTCGTGCTCTTTGCGGGTTGCGCCAGCGACACGGGAACGACGCCCGGCCGGACCGACGCCGCGGACGCCACGACGAGCGCGTACGTCGTCGTGACGAACATCGCGGACTCCGACCCGTTCTACGAGGCGGTGACGCTCCTGGCCGCGCACCGGAAGGCCGCGACCGTGCTTTTCAGCCCGGACGACCTCGAAGGGCTGCGCGCCCGGCTGGCCGAACTGTCGCCGCGGTTCGTCGCCGTCGTCGTGAAGCCCGAGGTCATCGACACGAACTTCATCAGGAGCTTCCTGATGATGAGCACGCGGCTCGACGCCGATCCGTTCTGCGATTTCTCCTACGGCTACATCACGGGCGCGACGGCCCGCGACGCGGCGACATTTGTGCGCAACATCATCAAGGCCGAAAAGGACGGGCTCCCGAAACGGTTCATGTACAGCTACGTCTGCGGCGGCCAGTGCGACATCGGGCGCGAACCCGAGCCCGACTGGCTCTGCAAGGCCGGCTACACGACGGGCCAGATGGCGCTCGGTCTCGAGGGCGACCGGAACGCCACGAAGGATTTTCTCGCCCAGCACTTGCGCGACCTCGAGGGGCACGGCCTCATCAAGATGACCGGCTGCGGCGATCCGGAGCGCGTCTGGCTCTTCGACGACGACCGGAACCGCCACAGCGAGAAGCACTGGCCGTACGACCCGACGAAGGTCGGCCAGAACCCCGGCGACGAGATGTTCTGGATCGACGCGGCGATGTACCGAGAACTGAACCTCTATCCCGCGGTGATCACCAGCGGCACCTGCCATTGCGGTTCGCTCCGGCGGGTTTACGTCGAGGGCGATATCGTCTCGACCTTCGGCGCTTCCGACAAGGTCGAGGTCTACGACATGCCCGCTGAGAGGAGCCTCGGGCTCGTGTACCTCGCGTCGGGCGTCACCGCCGCGATGCTGCCCGTCGGACCCAACCACGGTTGGCGCACCGACGTGGAGGTCCGCAGGATGTTCTCGACCGGCGCGCCGCTCGGCGAGGTGATGAGGTCGTGCTACGACGAGCTGGTGCTGGCCTTCTGCGGCGAGATGAAGTACGGCCTGTACACCCCGGACGGCGAGGAGGCCGACCCAGAGGTGACGGCGATGATGCGCGGCGGCGCGGCAAACCGCGTGCTCTATGGCGACCCGGCCTTCGCGCCGTTCCAGAAGCTCGATGTCGCCCCCATCAGGATCGCCGGGCCGACGAAATCCGACGACGGGTCGTTCCGAATCGAGTGCGAAGTGGTCGACCCCTCCGCGCCCGACTACGTCGACCAGTACGATTGCCGGCAGTATTGGTCCCGGGTCTTTTTCGCCATCGACCTGCCCGCCGAGCTCGCTGCGAAGGGCGTACGCGCGGTCGAGATCGCCGACTGCGCCGCCTCGCGCGACAGGTCGATCGTCGGCGAGGTGCGCTGGGCGGAGGAGCGCGACCGCGGCAACGTTCGACTTCACGTCGGCGCGTTCTCCACGCGACAGGCCTACAGGGACGGACTCGGCGCGCGGGCGGGCGTCTCGCTCGTCTTCCGCATCGTCCCCGCGGAGAACGAGGCGGCGGCCTGCCGCGTCGGGAACACCCGTTACGCGGCCACGGCGACCGTGCCCGCCGAGCCCGACACGGAAGAGCCCACCACAGCGAAGAAGCCGCCCGAGGGTAAACTCGATCCCGGCGCGCTCGCCGAGAAGGTGCTCGACACACCATGGGCATACGAGTGGAACGACCGAACGCTGGCCAACATCCTCGAATCGATAGAGCACATCGGCAAGGCGTACGCCGAGGAGTACGGCCCGGACCTCATGGGGCTGATCAAGTTCGAGCTGGACGAAGGCGCAAAACCCGCCGCGGCGAAGCGCGTGAGCCTCAAGCTCGAAAGCGAGCCGCTCCGGGGCGGGCTCGACAGACTCTGCAAGGAGCTCGGCTTGAAGTATGAGCTTGACAAGACGCGCGGCGTGGTCAAGTTCTCGAAGGCCGAGTAGCGATACGGGGCCACAGAAGGACACAGAAGCGCACAGAAACGAAAACGGGGCCACAGAAGACACTGAATCCCACAGAAATGAAGGCGGGGCCACAGAACAACACAGATGCGCGGGTGAGAGTGATCCGGGACGGATTGCGGCTTCCAATGTGTGCATCGCGATTTTCCGCCTTCGCAAGAGCCAATATTGACAGACAATACGCGCACCGGGCGTTCCCCGACCCCCAAGACGCTCACGGGAAGCCACTGAAACCACTGAAGACACTGAAGGAGCCGAAGGTGTCAGTCTTCCTCCCTCTTTCGGTGTCTTCAGTGCGTTCGGTGGTTAGTCAGCGGAAGCCGGAAGAACTCGAAATCAAGCTGGAGTCTGCCCTTGCTCGGTATTCCGGTGGTTCGTGACAAAATGAAAAGAAATACCTCGAGGCCGCGGAAGCGGCCGCCAGGTGGGTCGCCGACATCACTGAGAAGGACGCCGACCGCGTGCCGGGGCTGTTCGTCGGCGACGCGGGCAAGGGGCTGATGTACCTCGAACTCGCGCGCGTCACGGGCGACAAGAAGCACTTCGAGTCGGCCGACCGGATCGCGCGCCGGTTTGCGGACGGATGGAAGTACAAGGAGAACGACCAGCCCTACTGGACGCTCGACATGTACTGCGGCGCGGCGGGATACTTGCTCTTCCTGCTCGACCTGAACGAATACGGGCCGGACCCGTTCTACATCGCGGAGGCGAGGCGCGCCGGAGATTTCATCGTGAAGTGGGCGCGGCCCGTCGAGAACGGCGGGTTCACATGGGCGATGGAACCGTGGACCGGGACAGGCCAGGATTTCTTCTATACCGGGTTCGCGCACGGCGTCGCGGGCGTCGTGTACTCGCTCGCGGAACTCGGTCGCGCGACGGGCGAACCGAAATACCTCGAATATGCCGAGGGCGGCGCGAAGCTGGTGATGGACGGGGCGCAGCCGCTCGGCCAGGGGTTCCAGTGGTATGCGAAATACACGCCGCAGCCGGACAAGATCAAGTTCCAGTGGTGCCACGGCCCGCCGGGAATGCTCCTCATGTTCCTCAAGCTGTACGAGGTAACCGAGAAGCCGCTCTACCGCGACTGGGTGGAGAAGTGCGCCGCGACCACGGCAAGGCCCGGGAAATACTACAGGCTCGACATGAGCCTGTGCCACGGCACGCCGGGCAACGGCGACATACTGCTCGAGGCCTACCGCGTGCTCGGCGATCGGAAATATCTCGACCTCGCGCTTGACCACGCGGAGCCGGCGCGCGCGTGCTGCATCGAGAAAGGAGACGAGATCCGCTGGCGGTTCGGCAACAGCTCGTACATGAACGGGACCGCCGGCGTCGGGCACTTCTTCCTGCGGCTCGCGGATCCCGGCAAGACCCGCCCCGCGTTGATCGCGAAGTGACCTCGCAGAAGTCTGCCGTGAACCACGGAGACACAGAGAGGCCATTTTCAGGCTTCTCCTCTGTGTCCTCCGTGTCTCTGTGGTGAACAATCCGGCCTGGAGTCTTTTTCAGGAGAACGGACCATGACACGAACAACACGTATTTTGGGAGCATTGGCGGCCCTCGCGGTGGCCTTCTGTTTCGCACGCGCAGTCACGGCCCAGCAGCCGGCCGACGACGGCAAGCGTCCCCAGGGCGAGTATGTGATACTGACGGACATCAAGGCCGGTGGCGCGTACGACAAGGTCGTCACGGAGTTCAAGAAGCTCCTCCACCCCGAGGCGAAGGTGGTCCGGTACGATCCGGCGAAGTGGGAGGAGCTGAAGAAGAGCCTGCGCGGTATCAAGCCGCGCTACGTGACGGTCGTGTTGAGGCCCGACACGCTCGACGTGAACTTCCAGGGGATGTTCCTCAAACTCTGCACGGAGATGGACGACGACCCCCTTTGCGATTTCTCGTACGGGTACGTGACGGGCGCAACGGAAGAGGAGGCGGTCAAGTTCGTCAAGAACATCGCAAAGGCCGCGAAACAGGGGCTCCCGCACAGGATACTCGCGGTCCCCACCATAGGGTCCGGACCGGAAGAACCGTCGGCGAAGTCGACGAGAACGGAGACGACGGGGATCAACGAAGGCTACTTCGTTGACTGGCCGGTCGTCCGGGTGACCTTCGGCGAGACGGACAAGAAGCACATGACGCCGGAAGAGATCACCGCATGGATGACCAGAAACATATCTGATTTCTCAGGCAACGGCGTCATAATGATGGGCGGTCACGGATCGCCCAGGGGGATCGTGGGCAACATCTCGGCCGCTGACGTGAGAAAGCTCGACCTGACCGCCGCGGTCGTCTTCAACTACGCCTGCCTGACCGGCTGCGTCAGCCGGGCGTACGACTGGATCGAAGAGGAGGACGTGAAGAGCGGCGCCTACGTGAACATCAAGGAAAAGAAGGTCGAACCGACCGAGAGCATCGCGCTTTCCGTCATCGCGGCGGGCGCGAGCGCCTATGTTGCGTCGATCGAGCCGAGGCTTGCCGGCCCCGCCATGACCGGCGAGCTCGCGCATGCGCTCGCCGAGGGCGTGCCGCTCGGCGACGTCCGAAGACGCGAATACGACATGCTGATCATGGCCTACCTCGGGTGGGGAGAGAAGAGCCTTGTCATAACGCCCTTCGCCGACGGCACGCCGAGAAACGAAGCAGGCAAGGACCCTCAGACCGCGCGCAGGAACCGCCTCATGATGAGCGGAGTCGGCACCGTGCTCTTCGGCGACCCGGCGCTGAAAATCTGCAGGAAGAACATGTCGGTCGTCACAACCAAGCTGTCGAAGGCCGACAAGGGATACTCGCTCGAGTGCGAGACCGATCCGGCGATGGTGTCGGGCATCTACTGCTATCTCTTCGACCAGTATCAGCACAACGCGGGCGGCGAGGACGGCATGGCCTGGAACATGCGGCTGTATGCGACCGCCGACCTGCCGAAGGACGTCAAGCCCGTCACGGGGGTCGAGCTGGTCGAGGCGACCGGCGCCGACGGAGCAAAGATCGAGACCAGGTACCTCGCGTGGTCGGTCGAGGAATCGGACGGCGGCCGCAGGCTCCACGTCAAGGTCAA
>JAVHLO010000609.1 GCA_031082105.1 Planctomycetota bacterium | reverse complement strand
CGCGCAGGCGATCAGGCAGATCATGTCAAGCATCCACACCATTGCCCAGTAGGCGAACGGGGAAGCCCGTCTTCCATGTCCGCGAACACAAGCGTTCCTGTTCGCGCGGAGGCGGCAATCCGGAAGCGCTCTCAGAAATGTCAGGGAACTACGTCTTGATCATATCGACGAGGAAGATGGCGCCCGCTCCGAAGATCAGCACCGGCGCCCATACGGCGACGACGTGATTGAGCTGGCCCACGTTGCCCATATTGAGCAGGAGAAGATGTACCGCGAAGTACCCCGAGGCGGTGAATATGGTCAAGGCCACCGTGCTCAGGTAGTTGAACCGCTGTTTCATCAGGAGAAGTGACATCCCGATCGCCGGGACGATGATGATACCCAGCGGATACGCCAGCCGGTTGTGCATTTTCACGCGCAGGTGATACTGGAGGGGATTCTTCCTGACGAGCTCCCGGAGCTGCGCGAACGTCGCGCACATACTGAGGCTCTCTTCCACGAACACGATCTGCGGGGCCAGATCGGAGACGACATACCATCCGTCGGGGCCGAAATCACGCTTGGGCCCGGCCCGCCTCACCCCCTCATAGCCCTGGTACCAGCCGTTCGACAACACCCACTTGCCGAACTCGCCAAGCACGTTCGTGCTCACCGGAATTTCCTCACCGTAAGACAGGCCCGGCACCCAGTGGGCGGACTGCGCGTAGATCTCGCCGATGAGCGCGTTCTCCTTGTCCATGATGTTGACCATCACCTCACGCATCCTGTTCGCGCGCGCGTCGAACCCTTCCATGCGGAATGCGTTGCCGAGCCCGTCCGCCACCTGGTGGGCGCCGTATTCCTTGTCGCGCTCAAGCCGGGTCTCGCTCGACACCATGCGCCTTCCGCAGGCCGGGATGATGAACTCCTCCGCGAGCATGGAGAACGCCATGAGAAGCCCGAGGCAGAGGAAGACCGGGAGGAGCAGCCTCTGCAGGCTTATTCCCGCGGCGGCGACGGCGGTATGTTCGTGCGTACGCAGGAACCGCACGACCGTAAGCATGGCTGCGGCCAGCGCAATCATGGGCGCCATCTTCACGAATATCCCGGGCACCCTGTACAGGTAGTATTCCGCGGCCGCGCCCCAAACCTCGTCGGACGCCAGCTTCATGAACTTGTCGGCCCGCTGCAGGAAATCGACGAGCACGAACATGAAGATGAGCATCGCCGCCGCCGCGAGGAGAGCAGGCAGAAAAGTGCGCAATACGTACTTGTCGAGAATCGTCACTCGGTCTTCCTCGAACGCCGGAACGGGCGCAGCAGCCAGTCCAGCAGCCGGCCGCGCTTGAACCGCTTCTCGATCGCCTGGAACCGCTCACGCGCCTTGTCCGCGGCACGGTGCTCTTCCCTGTGCGCGGCGGTCGCCGCATCGGTCGGGATGACGTAGACCGCCGCGTTCGGATTGATCTTGAAGATCATCCGGTTCGCCAACAGCCGCATGGCGAGTTCCCTGTCGGTATATCCGTACTCGTTCGCCCGCGCCATCTCCTCGTTGAACCCGCCCACCTCTTCGAGATGACGCTTCTTAACGGAGGCGTTGCCCGTCTTGAAATCGCCGGGGCCGAGGTCGCCGCTCAGGCTCTTCTCATGCTCGCGGATGCACTTCTCGCGCGTCATCCGGACGGGCAGAGGCTGCTCAAGCACGTCGGGAGTGTCCGAGCGATATCCCGTGAGCATGAGCCTGTCCGTCTCCCTGTGCCACTTGACATGTTCCTCGATCATGTTGGGGTGGCAGAAGCAATCGTCGTCGGTCATCACAATGAGCGGGGCGCGCGCCTCGCGTGTGCCGATGTTGCGGGCAACCGTGACGCCATACACCTCCTTTGGCAGGCCTGTAGTGAAATAGCGGAGCCCGAAGTCCATCTTTGCGCGTGCGAAGACTTCGCGGTTCAGGTGGTAGTTCTCGGGGCCGGAATCGTCTATCAGCAGCACCTCGAAGAGCTCGTGCGGGAACGTCTGCCTGGCGAACCACTTCAGTCCTTCCTCGACCAGGTGCGGCCGGCAAAAGCACGGTACAACAACGCTCGCTTCGAGAGGCATTGGCGGGGCCA
>JAVHLO010000608.1 GCA_031082105.1 Planctomycetota bacterium | reverse complement strand
CAATACCGGCGCGCTCACCGCGGGAACCTACAACACGACCGTCACGGTCACCTGCAACCAGGCCACGAACAACCCCTTGATGATCCCGGTGACGTTCACGGTCATCAACGAACCCGTGATCGTTTTGAATCCTGCCTCGCTCACGTTCAATGCAATCCAGGGACAGGCAAACCCCGCGGATCAAGTGTTCAATGTCTCCAACATCGGCGGGCAGGTGCTGAGCTGGACGGCAAGCGAGAACGCATCCTGGCTTTCCCTCTCGCAGTACTCCGCCACGGGGAACAGCACGGACGTGACCGCGAGCGTGAACATCGCCGGGGTCGCGCCGGGCACGTATTCGCAGACTGTGGTCGTCAGCGGCAACGCCACCAATTCGCCCCAGAATCTCACCGTCTGGCTGGCGCTCGAGGCCGCACCGGTTATCTCGCTCGCGCCCGCGTCGTTCTCGTTCTCCGCCGAAGCGGGCGGATCGAACCCCGCCAACCAGGCAATGGGGATCTCGAACACAGGCGGAAGCACGCTGAACTGGAACGCGAGCGACAATGCGGCGTGGTTGACCCTGTCGCTCCTGAACGGCACCGCGCCGTCATCGACGACGCTCCAGGTCGCCTCAGGCGGGCTTGCCGCGGGTTCGTACTCGGGCTCGATCACCGTCACGTGCGCAACCGCTTCGAATACGCCGCAGAACGCGTCGGTCAGCCTTAGCGTCAGCGCGATACCGTTCGGGCCGACGAATCTGGTGGCGACCACGGTATCGTCCACCCAGATCGACCTTGCCTGGACGGACAACTCGAACATCGAGACCGGCTTCCGCGTCAAGCGCAGGCTGTGGTCGTCCGGCACATGGACGCAGGTCGCCACTCTCCCTGCCAACAGCGTCACCTTCTCGGACGACACGATGGCCGGCCCTGGCACATACTTCTACCGCGTGTGCGCGTACAACGGCGCCGGCGAGTCGACCTATTCGAACGACGCGAGCGCGGCGCTGGGCGCAGTCATCGACACCGGCGGCGCCAACGACGTCGGGAAGTACACGTCGCTTGCGATTGCGTCGAACGGCGAGCCGCACATCAGCTACTACGATGCGACGGACGGGAACCTGAAATACACCTACAGGACCGGGGCGGTCTGGGCGAGCTCGACCGTCGACATCAACAACGACGTCGGCCGGTTCTCATCGCTGACCTTGAATGCGCAAGGCTACGCGCGCATCGCATACTATGACGCGACGAACTCGCGGCTCAGGTTCGCCAAATGGAACGGCGGGGCGTGGGACATCGTCGTCCCTGACCCGGGCGCGGACATAGGGCAATACGCGTCGCTCGCGCTGGACGCAGGCGGCAACGCCTACATCGCGTACTTCGATGCCGCGAACACCGCCCTGAAATACGCCTACCCCGACGGCGGGTTCCCCTCCGGGTTCGGCACGGCCACCGTGGACGACGGCGGCGGCGGGACGGGCAACACGGGACAGTACTGTTCGCTGGTGATGGACGGCAGCAACTACCCGCGTATTTCATACTACTCGTCCTTTCCCGCGACGCCCGAGGCCCCGGGCGGGCTGCGCTATGCGGAATGGACGGGAGCGGCCTGGAGTTTCACGGCCGTTGACGGTCCAAGTACCGTCGGCCAGTACACGTCGCTCGCGATCGACGCGACCGGCAACCCGAGGATCGCCTACTACGACCAGGGAAGCGGCGACCTGAAATACGCCGCGCGATCCGCCGGAGGCGCGTGGACCGTCGCCACGATCGATTTCGCCGGCGACGTGGGCAGGTACGCATCGCTGGGCGCGGATTCGGCGGGCAATCCGAAGATCGCGTACTACGATGCGACCAACGGAAACCTGAAGGTCGCGTGTTCGTTCAACGGCGGACAGACGTGGTACACGTACACGGTGGATTCGTTCAACGACGTCGGTCAGTTCTGCTCCGACCCGAACAGCAAGATCAGCTACTATGATGCTACGGCAGGAGACCTGCGCTACATCGAAGTCGAGCTGGTGGAGTTGATCCCGCAGGACTACCCCGTGAGCCTCGTTGCGGGCTGGAACGTGTTTGCGCTCCCGGTCATCCCCTTGACGTCGTACGCCGCCGAGGACCTTGCGC
>JAVHLO010000607.1 GCA_031082105.1 Planctomycetota bacterium | reverse complement strand
GGATGAAGAGCTCGACGTTTCGTCTCCTGACGCACGGGAAGATCGCGAAGGGTGACGTTGCGGCTTGTGCGCGCATATCGGCCATCCAGGCTGCGAAGCGGGCGTGCGAGCTCATCCCGCTCTGCCACCCCGTAAAGATCACCAACGTGTCGGTCGAGTTCACGCCTGTCGCGCCCAATCGCGTGACTCTGACCGTGAAGGTCAGCGCGCTTGACCGTACCGGCGTCGAGATGGAGGCGATGACCGGGGCGGCCGTGGCGGCGCTGGTCGTCTACGACATGTGCAAGGCAGTCGAACGCGGAATGACGATAGAGAAGATCATGCTGCTCGAGAAGAGCGGCGGGCGGAGCGGTACGTACGTGGCACGAAGGCGATAGGCGCCGCGGACCCGCGGAGTACAGGAGGCGGGAATGACAGCCGAGATCGTATCGGTGAACATGAGCGAATCCAAGGGCACGCCGAAAATCCCCGTCCCGTCCGCGCGACTCGTGGCAGGGCAGGGGATCGAGGGCGACTCGCACGCCGGGCCCGGTCTGCGGCAGGTGAGCCTCCTGGCCGACGAGAGCATCGATCGGATGCGCGCCCGCGGTTTTCCGAACCTGCCTCCCGGCGCGTTCGCGGAGAACTTGACCGTGAAGGGGATCGAACTGTGGCGGTTGCCCGTGGGGACCGTACTTCGCGTTGGAGACGCGATTGTGCTGCGGGTGACCCAGATTGGCAAGAAGTGCCATTCCGGCTGCGCCATATTCGAACAAATCGGCGATTGTGTGATGCCGCGTGAGGGGATCTTCGTCGAGGTCGTTGTCGGCGGGAACGTCGCAAAGGGGGATTCGGTCAGGGTCGTGCGCTCCCGCCGGCACCGGACCAGGTTTTGTCCGGTGGCCGGGCCATCGTGTTCTGGAGCGTCAAAGCCGCAGCTTTGACCCTGGTTGGCCTTGCCGGCCTGAAAGGGCGGCACTTCTTTCAGCGGAATCTGATTTCAAGGTGCGTATATGAACGCGAAGAGCGTTGCTGTTGTCGGCGCGACCGGTGCGGTAGGGCAGGAGATGCTGCGTGTTCTGGAGCAGAGGCGGTTCCCGGTCTCCAGGCTGCGACTGCTTGCGTCGCCGCGCTCCGCGGGGAGGCCGATCAGATTCGGTGGAACGGACTTGAAGGTTGAAGCACTGACCGCAGGGTCCTTTGCGGGGATCGAGGTCGGCCTGTTTTCGGCGGGTGGCGCCGTCAGCAAGGAATACGCGCCGATCGCGGCGAAGGCCGGCGCTGTGGTCGTCGACAACACGAGCGCGTTCAGGATGGACCCCCAGGTCCCACTCGTGATCCCTGAAGTCAACGCGCGCAGGATTCGCGAGCATCACGGGATCATCGCGAACCCGAACTGCTCGACAATCCAGATGGTGGTTGTGCTCAATCCAATCCATCTCGAGGCGCGCGTGAAGCGCGTCGTCGTCACGACTTTCCAGTCCGTGTCCGGCGCCGGGATGCGGGCTGAACAGGAACTCCATGACGAGACTATTGCAGTGCTGCAGAAGAGGGAGTTCCGCCGGGCGATCTTCCCATGCCAGATCGCGTTCAACGCGATACCCCAGATCCCGCAGAAGGCGGCATTCCTGCCGTCCGGCTGCACCATCGAAGAGATGAAGATGGTTCAGGAAACAATGAAGATCATGGAAGACGACAGCATCAGGGTCTCGGCCACTTGCGTGCGCGTCCCGGTGTTCCGCAGTCACAGCGAGAGCGTGAATGTCGAGACGGAGCGCAACCTGACCGTCGAGCGCGCGCGGGAGATTCTCCGGAAGGCCCCGGGCGTGGAGGTCGTCGACGATCCCGCGAAGGAGAAATATCCGACCGCGGTCCTTGCCGCCGGAAAGGACGCGTCGTACGTCGGCAGGCTGCGTCAGGATACGACGATTCCGAACGGGCTGGACATGTGGATAGTGAGCGACAACATAAGAAAGGGCGCGGCTCTGAACGCGGTCCAGATCGCGGAGCTGCTCTAGCCGTACTCTACTGGCGAAACGTCAAATAAGATTTGACGTTTGTTCGCTATTCCGAGCGCGTATGCCGGCTATCGAGATGAACCACGGATGAACACGGACAAACACGGATGCGCAGAAACCGGCGAATCTATCG
>JAVHLO010000606.1 GCA_031082105.1 Planctomycetota bacterium | reverse complement strand
AGGGCGACATCACCAACGCTTGTACGAGGCAGGAATGGGACAACGCCAATCGGGCGATGCGCGTGTTGGACGGCGTCGTTCCCTATTTCATGGTCATGGGCAACCACGACTACGCGGCCTGCAAGCCCGCCGGGAGAGATTCTACGCTGTTCAACGAATGCTTCGGGAGCCACTGGTTCAGTAAGCTCTCCTGGTACGGCGGGCATTTCGGAGAGGGAAACGAAAACGCATTCTATACCTTTCGCGCGGGCGGCATGGACTTCCTGGTGGTCTGCCTGGAGTTCGGACCGCGCGACGAAGTCCTGCAGTGGGCGGACGAGATTGTGGCCAAAAACAAGACCCGTAGAACGATCGTCGTCACGCACTGCTACATGTACTCGGACGACACAAGGGTCGGGGCGGGAGATTCGGCGAACCCTCACGCGTACAAGTGCACCAATGACGGCGACGAGCTGTGGGAGAAGTTCGTGAAGAAACACGAGAACATCTTCCTGGTTCTGAGCGGACACATTCTGAACGACGGAACGGGTCGGATGACAAGCACCGGCGATCACGGCAACAAGGTCCACCAGGTCCTCGCGAACTACCAGATGCGGGACGGCGGTGACGGCTGGTTGAGAATCATGAAATTCCTGCCTTCAGAGGACAGGATCGTGGTCAGCACCTACTCTCCTCTGACAAAACAGCACGCAACGGACGAGGAAAACGACTTTCGACTGGAATACGAAATGGAGAGGACATGGCGATGACCTGCGACATCTGCGACAGGATTGGCGAGCGCCTGCGGGCCGACCATGACGAGGGCGAGGAATTGCCGCCCGAGGCGCGCAAGCTCGTGCTCCGGGATGAGCAGCCCTACAGCACCGACATTCTCCAGTGTCCGTCGTGCGGGGCCTGGTTCACCAGCGAGTACCGCTGCGACAACGACATCTACAGCCCCATCCACGTCTCCGAGCTGGTCCGCATTTCCGCCGACAAGGCGCGCGAGACGATCGAGTGGCGGAAGAATCGCGACAGGGAGGACCGCCGCGAGTACTTGCGCAGGCTCCGCAAGAAGCTCGGTCACGGGGTGGGCGAGTTGTCGGAAGAAGAAGCGCGGGTCGTCGACCACCTCGTGCGCAGGTCGGGCCATGGCGGCCAGAACCTGCCCGACCTGGAGAAGTTCTGCGGGCTCGCCCCGGCGGCGATGGGTGAAGTCCTCGCGCGCCTCGAGTCGCGGAAGATCATCGAACGCGTCGTCAGCATGCCCGCCGCGCCGCGTCCCGAAGACGACCCCAGAAACTTCACGATGCTCTACTTGAATCGGCGGGCGTGAGATAGTCGACATGAGCGCGGAACGCGGAGATCGCAACGTCCGGTTGGTCCTCTACCCGGTGGCGACACATCAGGTATACCGAATGCTTTTGGGAGACCGCGCGATGGTTCTTGCAGATGCTGAAGCCTCCATGCGCTTCGCAAACGAGACGGGCGTGGAGATTTTCCGGCTCCTGGTCACGCGGGCAGCGAGCCTGGGGGAGCAGCCGTTCGAGGGGATGTTGAGCGCCTTGATGGGCGCCACCGCGGTCTGCCTCGCGAACGTGCTCCGGCCTGCCGTCGAAGCCGCGCCGGACCGCGCTTCCGCCGCGGACAAGCTCATCGCCATCTGTACGAAGCAGGCTCGGTTCTTCCTCGAGTCCGTGGTTGCGGGGGAAGGGGATTGACTCCGTTTACCGGGGACTCCCGTGGCGAAGGAGATGCCCCGACGCGTCGGGGCATGACACGGGGGGCGCACGTGCGCGAGCACGAGCAAGAGCAGGAGCACGAGCGCGAGCTGTGACTGCCGGAATCAGTGCCGCGACCGTGAGGGAGCGGTAGACGTGGGTACGGCTCTGTTGTTGAGGCGCTACTTCGGCGACAATAGCGACTTCAACTGCTTCCCGATGTTCGTGTCATCCTGCATGCCCGCGAACTTCTCCGCGCCGGGGCCGGATGCGAGCACCGGCACCATCGACCCGTCATGCCCGCCCGTACCGTGCAGCGTGATGTAGTACGAGATCGGAATGAACGTCACACCCAGCCGCTCGCTCATCCGCATGGCGAGCATGTTCTGTCGCCCGTAGGTGCCCGGCGCGCGATCGACTTCGTCATATTCCTCCGC
>JAVHLO010000605.1:264-2141 GCA_031082105.1 Planctomycetota bacterium | reverse complement strand
CAGCGACCGATCCCGGCTAGCCCCTTTCCACGCACACCGTGATCCGGTCCGCGGTCTCTCTCCCGAGTGCGATGCGTGTGCTTCCTGCCTTCACCGCAACGGGTCCCCTCAGGAACAGCGCCTTCGTCTTCGTCACCCTGGTTCCAACCCCCAGCCCCATGGCGCTGAGTCTCCTGGACAACACCGCGGAAGTCGACACGCGGACCACCATCCCGGCCTCGCCGTCCGTCATTTCCGCCAGTGTCTTCTCTGTCTTCATTTCGCAGCCTTCCGTACAAAAGCGGTAAGCCTCCTCATCGTCTCCGGGCTCACCGCGTGTTCCATGCGACACGCATCCGCCTCGGCGATCCGCTCGGACAACCCGAGCACATCGCGCAGGAATAGCCGGAGCACGGCATGCCGCCCGCTGACGACCCTGGCGCTCGACTTTCCCTTTGCGGTAAGCTCGACGTGGCCGTACTTCTCGTGCGTGACCATCCCGCACTTGACGAGCCCCCTGAGCGCCGTCGTTACGCTCGGCGCCTCCACGCCCTGCCGCCGGCTGATGTCGCGCACGCGCACGACCTTCGCCGTTTTGGCAAGTTCGCGGATCGATTCGAGATAGTCCTCCATCGCGGAGGACAGTTGCGGCGCCTTTCCCATGACTGACTCCTGAACGATCTCCCGTCGGTTAACTGTTAGTCTCAGCTAAACATATTATACAAATCTAAGTCTGCGTGTCAAGGAAAACTTCACGCGCGACATCACGGCGAAACGGCGCCCTTGAGCGGGTCCGGTCGACACGTCCAATCCGTGAAGGCGGCGGCGGGGCGCCCGAGTCCGTAGTGACGACTTCAGTCGTTCGAGGTCCGCGCGACTGAAATCGCCACTACGAGCCGTCAGGCCCGCCCCCATCGTGTCTGGGCCGCAGGCGACTCCGGGAGCGTTCGAAACCCTTGACTATCCGGCCCGATCCGGATATAATCGAGCCATTATGAACCGTCGACTGAGATTGCTGTTGCTCGCGGCGCCGGCTGCGCTTTGCCTCGCGCTGGCCCCCGGTCCGCGATGCGCCGGCGATGCGGGCGAGCTGAACGTCGATTCTCCTGACCTGACGCCCGACTCGCGCCGAGCCGTCCAGCGCGGGCTCGAATGGCTCGCCGCGAACCAGAACGCCAACGGGTCGTGGACCTGCCGCGTCGGCTACAAGCTCAACGAGACCTACAACGGCTCCGATGACGAGCACGTCTGCGCCACGGCGTTGGCCTGCATGGCGTTCCTTGCGGCAGGCAACACGCCTGAACGCGGCAAGTACGCGCGCAACGTCGCCAGAGGACTCGACTATGTCCTTTCCTGCGCCGACACCCGGACAGGCTACATCTCCTCGCGCGGGACGCGGATGTACGAGCACGCGTTCGCCACGCTGTTCCTGGCCGAGGTCTACGGGATGACCCAGCGCGAAGACATCCGCGAGAAACTCAAGGCGGCGGCGTACCTGATTGTGCGAAGCCAGAACAAGGAGGGCGGCTGGCGCTACCAGCCCACGCCCATCGACGCAGACCTGTCGGTCACCGTGTCGACCCTGCAGGCGCTGAGGGCGGCGCGAAACGTCGGCATCTCCGTGCCGAAATCCACTATCGATGCGGCGGTAAGGTACGTCAAGGCCTGCTCCGGCAACTCCGACGGCTCGTTCTCGTATCAGCTCATGTCGGATGGGATGACGCGGACCAGTTTCGCGTTGACCGCGGCGGGGGTGGTTGCCCTGTACAGCGCCGGTGAATACGATAGTCGAGAGGTCAAGGGCGGTCTCCAGTACCTCCGCAGGCGGGCCGGCGATTACCGGAACCAGAACGACTATCATTTCTTCTACGGCCACTACTACGCGGTCCAGGCGATGT
>JAVHLO010000605.1:0-254 GCA_031082105.1 Planctomycetota bacterium | reverse complement strand
ATGTACATCGCCGGAGGCAAGTACTGGCGCGAGTATTTCCCGCCCGTCCGCGACGAGATCGCCAAGTGCCAGAAGGCCAACGGGATGTGGGTCGATGATGTCGGCCCCGCTTACGCCACCTCCATGGCCTGCCTCGTCCTGCTCATCCCGTGCAACTACCTGCCGATATTCCAGAACTAGCCTGGTCCGTTCATGAAGAAATGTGGACATGTCATTCCCGCGAAAGCATGCCCACGATCCCGGTCGAGGGCATG